>JAVXVR010000364.1:0-5453 GCA_032230165.1 Acidobacteriota bacterium
GGTGCGCTTCCTGCGCACCAAGTACGACAACGTCGAGATCGTCTTCATCTCACACCACACGGAGGCAAAGGAAGTCTCTGAGGAGCAGTTCTTCACGCAGGGCGAGTCGGGCGGCACGGTCGTCTCCAGCGCCTACCAGCTCGCGCTCGACGTGATCCGCGCGCGCTACCCGACGCAAGATTGGAACGTCTATCCCTTCCACTTCTCGGACGGCGACAACTACTACTCCGACAACGAAGAGGCGGTGCGCCTCGCCGACGAGTTGATCACGACCTGCAATCTTTTCGGCTACGGCGAGATCGGCGAAGAGGGGACGAGCGGGTACCGCCGCTCTTCGGGCGCGCTGCTCTCGATCTTCAAAGATCGACTCAAGCAGCGAGAGCGTTTCGTCGGCGTGCGCATCGACGACAAGGAAGACGTTTACCCCGCGCTCAAACAGTTCTTCGGGCAGCGTGGGCTGGAGGCTTGAGGCTCGCCGCCGCCTCAGCCGCCGCAGACTGGTCAGTCTCCATGCGGCGCGAATCAGCCCGCCACGCGCGTTCGTCTGATTCAAAAATTTGGAAGGAAAATCCAGAAATTCAGTTCGGGGCGCGGCGATAATCTGAGTGGAATCATCAACTTCCTTCGGTTAAGTGTAGGACTGACAGCGCGTTAAGTGGGTCTCAGCACGGTTCGCTGGGCTGGAATGATGATTGCCTTATTGTTACAGCAGTGTGTTACCGGCACTTTCAACAATGGGTGGACAGGCGTTGCGAGCGGGTTAATCCACGAGTCTTCAAGAGATGAGCGACGCCGCCAACGGTGGCGAACTCGGATGAACCCCGGCGCAAGCGAAACCGGAATTGATTAACCACAAAAGGAGTTTCATAACCACATGAAAAGCACTTGCAAGAAATGGCTGGCTGGCTTCGCCACGTTAGCTCTGCTCCTGCTGAGCCTTGCAGCAATGGCGGCGGCGCAGCAGCCGACCGGCGGTATTGAGGGTCAGGTGACTGATCCGCAGAAAGCTGCTGTTGTCGGCGCGAGCGTCACCGTGAAGAACATCGACACGGGACTCACGCGTACCGCCCAGACCGACTCGGAAGGCAAGTTCAGCATCTCGCAACTACCGCCGGGCAACTACGAGGTGAGAGTCGCGGGCACGAACTTCAAGACCACGGTCGCCAAATCGGTCGGCGTTAACGTCGGTCAGAACACGCCGTTCGACGCTGCCCTCGAAATCGGCGGCGCGAGCGAAGAGGTGACGGTCGTCGGATCGGGCGAGGCGCAGATCGAGCGTGTCGATAACACCGTCTCCGGCGTCGTCGGCACCGTCCAGATTCAGAACCTGCCCTTGAACGGGCGCAACTTCCTCGACCTCGCGCAACTCCAGCCCGGTGTCGAGAAGGTCGAGGGCGGCAGCTTCGACCCGACGAAGGCGAACTACACGGGCGTCTCCATCGGCGGTCAAGCCGGGCGCTCGACGCAGATTTCCGTCGATGGCGGCTCGGTCGTCGATAACGTCGTCGGCACGACCGTGCAGAACTTCTCGCAGGAGATCGTGCAGGAGTTCCAGCTCGGCATCTCGAACACCGATGTTTCGACCGGTGCTTCCGCCAGTGGTTCGGTGAACATCATCTCGCGCTCCGGCTCGAACGACTTCCACGGCAACGCCTACATCTACTGGCGCGACGCCAGCTTTGCCGCCTTCCCCGCGCTCAGCCGCCTCGACGCCGCCAACGGCATCCCGGTCGTCGCCCGCGCCGACAAGATTCCGTTCGACCGCGAGCAGTTCGGCGGCACCATCGGCGGCCCGATCGTGCGCGACAAGCTCTTCTTCTTCACGAACATCGAGCGCAACCACCAGGACGGCTCGGCGCTGCACAACCCGCCAGAGGGTCCGGCTTTCGCCGGCTTTACCGCCAACCCGTTCCGCGAGACGCTGCTCACGGGCAAGGTTGACTACGTGCATAGCTCCAAGACGAACTTCAACGGTCGCTACTCGTTCAACGATAACGACCAGCAAGTGCCGTTCGCGCCGGGCAGCGGCATCACGCCCCGCGCGTCCGCCTCGCACATCTTCGACACGAACGACCAGCTCGTCTCGAACCGTTCGCACAGCGGCGTCATCGGCATGACGCACGCCTTCAGCCCCACGCTGACGAACAACATGGTCCTCAACATCGTTGACTTCTCGAACGTCATTCTGCCGGCTTCGACCGCCTCGCCCGAGATTCGCATCCTCGGCTCGCAGCTCTGGAAATCGGGCACCAACTACATCACGCCGCAGACCACTTTCCAGGAGCGCGATCAGCTCCGCGACGACGTGACGAAGGTCAGCGGCAACCACACGTGGCGCTTCGGTGCCGACTACGAGCGCACCTCGATCAACGGGCAGTTCGCCTTCGCCAAGCCCGCGCGCATCCGCCTCTTCGATCCGGCGACCGCCGGAGCAGGGCTGACCATCCCCGTGACGGAGGCTCAGTTCCTTGCCTACCCCGTGCGCGATATCTCAATGGGCATCGGTAACGACATCCTGCCCTTCGCCTCCGACCGCAGCGACACGCTCAACCACCGCTTGCAGGTTTACGGCAACGACTCGTGGAAGCTCACCCAGCGGTTCACGTTCAACTACGGACTCGCCTACCGCATCGACTCGAACCTGTGGAATCACGATCTCGGACACCCGGCGGTCATCGCCCCGCTCTTTGGCAAGCGCACCTCGCCGAGCCCGCGCGACAAGAACAACTTCGCGCCGCGCGTCGGCTTCGCGTGGGACGTTGCCGGGAACGGGCACACGGTCGTGCGCGGCGGCTTCGGCATCTACTACGACACGGCGATTGACAACCTGCGCCTCTTCGAGCGCGCCGACCTCGGTCGCCCCGGCTCGGAGCTGTTCCTCGTCGGCGCAGACCTCGTCAGCCCGCTCCTGCCGGGCGGCGACGGTCGCTTCAACCTCGGTCAGTTGACGCTGGCTCAGGCGCTCGCTCTCATCCCGGCGGTGCGCGCCAACGTCGAGCACAACCTCGCGAGCTGCGACCTGCCGACCGGCATCGAGTGCGAGGAGGAGTTCGGGCTAGCTCCTTCGGGTCCGCTCTTCTCGACCGAGTTCCAGGTGCCCTACTCGATGCAGTGGAGCATCGGCGTCCAGCGCGAGCTGCCGTGGAAGATGCTCTTCCAGGGCGACTTCAACTATCGCAAGGGCGTCCACGAAGTCCTCGTTTACGACGCCAATCACATCCTCGACATCAAGACGGGTCCGCGGACTGCTTTCCCGAACTCCATCCCCTACGCCGACTCGTCGGGCTTCTCGACCTACAAGGGGCTGCTCATGCGCGTGGATCGTCGCTTCTCGAGCGGCTTCCAGATGACGGCGAGCTACGGGCTCTCGCGCTTCAAGGCGTTTGGCGGCGACACGCTGGGCCTCGGAGCGACCGTCACCGACTTGAACAACATCCGCAAGGAGTTCGGTCCCGCCGGTCTCGACCGCACGCACCGCTTCGTCCTGAGCGCGATCTACGATCTGCCGTTCTTCCGCAAGAGCAGCGATTCGGTTAAGCGCAATGTGCTCGGCGGCTGGCAGGTCTCGTTCATCTCGACGGCGTTTAGCGGCGTCCCGTTCAGCGTCTTCCTGCCGAACTTCGTCGATCTCTCCCTGACGGGCACGTTCCAGTCGTACCTGCCCGGCACGGGCGAGGGCTCGTTGGGACGCGACGTGAAGAACGTCGGTCAACTCAACGCGATCATCGACGCCTACAACGCGAGCATCCCGAGGCTCGGCGTGGCTTGCGGCGAGGACAGCCCGACGGGTCGCTGCGACAGCACCGATCCGAACTTCACCGACCCGATCGTTCGCCTCGCGCACGTCCCGGCCAACGCGCAGATCGGCAGCGACTCGCTCATCTCGCAGGACGTGCGTCTGACGAAGACGTTCGGCTTCAGCGAGCGGATGAAGCTCGACCTGATCGGCGAGGTCTTCAACCTCTTCAACGTCGCGAACCTCTCGACCGGCGGTAACACCGCCTTCACGCTCATCCCCGAGGGCTCTTCGGCGAGGACCATCAACAGCATCACGCGACCGACCCAGCGCACGACGAGCGTGTTTGGCACGGGCGGTCCGCGCGCCTTCCAGTTCGCCGCGAAGTTCCGCTTCTAAGGCGAACGCTCTTCCGGCTGCAAAGCCGCTTCAAAAAGGCGGAGCCTGAGTTTTCAGGCTCCGCCTTTTCTTTCCCCGTCGCTTCTTTACCGCCGCCGCTTTCGGGTCTTAAACTCTGAGCCGCGCTGCCCATCAGCCGTTGCCTTCATCTTATTTTCCGCGAGGAGCAGTCAGATGAAATTCCGTGTTGTCCGACCCATCATCTTTGCCGCCGCACTGTTCGCTTCCGCCGCGACGGGCGCACGCGCGCAGGGTCACGTCATCCGTGGCAAGGTGCGCAACGCCGCGGGCACGAACATCCCGCGCGCCAATGTCCAGTTGGAGCAGAACGGCGCGACCATCAACCAGACCGTGACGAACAACGAAGGCGACTTCAGCTTCACCGATCTCACCGGGACGAGCTACACGATCGTTATCTCTGCGCCCGACTACAACCCCGCGACTGAGGCGGTCGATTTCGTCCGCTCGGTCTCAGCCGATTCAGCGGGCGAGACGCGCACGGTCGAGATCACGCTCCTCGCCAAGGGCGGCGTGCGCCCGCCGCGCGCTGGTCTCAACTTCGCGCAGAACGTGCCGAAGGCAGCGCGCGACGCCTTCGAGGCGGGCGTCCGTGCCGCGCGCGATAACAAACCGGGGGAAGCCATCACGGCTTACGAGAGCGCGATCAAAATCTTTCCCGACTACTTCGACGCGCACTTCGTCCTCGCCAGCGAACTCGCGCAGCAGGGCAAGCTCGACGACGCGACCAAGCACCTCCAGGAAGCGCGCCGCGTCAACGAACGCGACGACCGCGTGTGGGACTTGTTCGCGCGCATACTTCGACAGCAGCACAAGTACGCCGTGGCGGCGCGCGTTTACGCTGAAGCCGCCAAGCTTAATCCGAGCGAGCCGCAGTACCTCATCTCGGAGGCGGCGTCGCTCATCGATCAGGGCGCGACGATTGATCCCGCGCAGTCGAAAGCGGCGGCAGACGAGCGCGCCTTCGCCTTCAACGAGTCAGAGAAGGCGCTCGCGCAGGCGGACACTTTGAGCAGCCGTAAGCTCGCCGAGGTCAACCTCCAGCGCGCGCGCCTCTACGAGAAGCGTGGCGACCGCGCGCGCGCCGCCGACGAGTTGGAGCAGTATCTTCGCAAAGCGCCGAATGCCAAGAACGCCGACGCCATCCGCCAGGCGATCAAGACGCTTCGCTCCCAAGCCGCCGGGGCGAAGACTCCGTAAAACCCTGCGCGACTTGCTTGCGCGCACGCTCGCCGTTGGCGACGAGCGTGCGCGCAAGCAACGGCAATCTCCCGAACCAGGAATCCGAAGAAGCGATGAT
>JAVXVR010000377.1:0-7555 GCA_032230165.1 Acidobacteriota bacterium
GCGTGAAGTGAACCCGGCAGGACTCGAACCTGCGACCTGTCGTTTAGAAGACGACCGCTCTCGCATCCATCTGAGCTACGGGCTCGCACGTTTGGCTTCGGGAGAAGGAGTCGAACCCACACTTCTCGGTTCAGAGCCGAGCGTCCTGCCCCGTTAGACGATCCCGAAACAAGTGAACCCGGCACGATTCGAACGTGCCGGTGGCGATGGGGATAGTAGGACTCGAACCTACGGCCTTGAGTTCCGCAAACTCACGCTCTGAATCCGCTGAGCTATACCCCCGAATCCGCTGTTTCGACTGACGCTTTACGAGCCTGTGTTCTGAAGCGATGACAATTCGCGCAGACCACACCGCACTTCGCAATCTCGGCGAGTAGAGCTGCCATACTGCATCTCAATCCACTTGACAATTCAAATATCTTGTTCTCACGATGATCGAAGTCCATCACGAAGTAGGGGTAGTGAACGCCGCAGTCAGCACAGGGAGTATCTTTAGCTTTACGAACGATATCCCTAAACTCCTTTTGTCTGCGCTTCGCCTTCTCGATGTAATAGGTCTTATTGTTCTGATAGTGCCGCCGTCCATAGCCGCGCTGGCAACCCACACAATATGAATTATTCTCTCGGGTATTGTGAGGCTTGTGTGCCACTTCGGCTCCGCATTTCGGGCATTTGTTATCCATGCCTACAAACTAAAGCGCTCGTAATTAAGGAGTCAACCCGACCTTCGCAGAGTCGCGCTCTCATTCCGCTGAGCTACGGGTTCGTGAAACGACGGAAGCCGTGGGAGTCGAACCCACAAGGGATGTTTCACCCGCGACCTTAGCAGGGTCGTGCCCGACCATTAGGCGAGGCTTCCATGGAGGAAGGAAGGTGCGGGAGTCGAACCCGCCGGAGCATGACCTCTCACGGTTTTCGGGACCGCCTGGCTTGCCACGTGCCGAACCTTCCGCGTGTATGGCTGCGACAGGAGCACAAGGACTCGAACCTTGAGCGGCGATTTTGGAGACCGCCATGTTGCCGTTACACCATGCTCCTAAAAATTTTCAGATGTAGGCGGGAGGACTCGAACCTCCGAAGTCGCTCGCGCAACAACTGATCTACAGTCAGCCGCCTTTGCCGCTCAGCCACGCCTACGGATTCTGCTATAGTAAAAAAGAAGAGGGCAGAGAGCGCGTACGTCGAGACATACTTCGGCGCACACTTCTCCCGGGGACGGCGCGATCTCGGCGTGCTTGCCAGAGTCTCGCGGATCGCTTGCCGTCCGAGAAGGCAGTTTCTCTGCCCTCTTTCATTCACAAGGAAATTCAGTTATCAAAAAACAAAAAGAGCGGGTACTTGAGCTTCCGAGAGAAGCCGTCCCGCTCCGATCAATCCCACTAACTTTTAAGTTTTGGATTGGAGAGCGGGAGACCCGCTCTCCCGCGACTAATTCTGTCTGCGCTGACCCGCGAAACGCGGATCATTAATGGCTTTCGCCCCTTGATGTCCGGATTCGCCGCCGAGCAAATAGGTGGGCAACGAACTCAGACACATCGCGCCCGTCGAGGCGACGACGCCCGTGAGCGAGACGCACGACCACCTCGGAGCCGTCTCGGCTCCGCCGCGTGCGTTTCTTGGTAATGTCCGGTTCGTTAACATCGAAGTTTCACCGTCACCCGCGTCGCTTCAACGCGCGAGGGTTGTCATGTATACGGCAGACCACTTTGTTCTGTCAAGCACTTTTTTCATCCGCCGCGAAATTTGATACGAAACCACGCCGCCGCGTTGTCTCGCGCCACATAAATGATAACGACGCGCGACAACCCCGGCGACCCCGCGCCAGCGAAGTCGCCTCATCTCGACTTTAGCTCACAGCTTCTGCTAGATTTCCCGCGCCTTCGCGAATCCCGAAGACGCGCACGACGGACTGTGCCGCGCGTCGTCGGACGCGAAAAAGCCCGCCCACGAGAAGCCGCGCCGCAGAATTGGAGAAGAGAGTTGGAAACTATCAATCAAGCTCAGGCGACCCAGCCGCGCCCAGCCGCGCAGACTTGCGCCGAGTGTCTTGAAGCGGTCGCGCAGCCAGTCGTTACCTTGCAGGGCGAGACGCTCTGCGACGCGTGCGCCGAAAGCTACTACGTCGCCTGCGAGGCGTGCGGCGGGTTAGTCGCGCACGACGAAGCGTCGGAGAAAGACGGACGGCTTGTCTGCGCGGGCTGCGGCGTGAGAGCCGCAGGCGTTGCGCCCGAAGACGCGCCCGCGGAGGCTGAGGTCGAACAGCTCGTCGCCGAATTCGTCCGGCTCCATGCGGAGGAGAAGCGCGTCAAGGAGCGTCTGGACGAGATCAAGGAGCGTCTGAAAATCGCCGCGCTGTTTCGCCAGCGCGTGGCGAACGCCGTGACGCTGCGCGGCGAGAATGGCGCGGTCAAGTGCAGCTACCGCACGGCGTGGAAGTGCGTCGAGGAGAAGGTCGCCGCGCTTGAAGCCACGCTTGACGCCGAGACGTTCGCCTCGCTCTTTGAGCGCAGCGTCAAGTACGCGCCCGTCAAAGAGAACCTCGAAAAACTTCTGTCCTCTAACTCGGACGCCGACGCAGACCTGCGAAGACTCGTCGCGACCGCAGTCGAAGAGAACGAACAAGCGACGCTCACCGTCGCCCGACCGAAAAAGAGTTGACGCGCGCCGAAACAGATTTCGCGTCACGCCGTCCGCTCCGATCCTCTCGCATGACTGACACTCCCGAACCCGCACAGAACTTTCAGACCGAGCGCACGCTCGGCGCGCAGCGACTCGCGCAGTATGTCCAACGCGAACGCTGCGAGCGTTATCTGCGCTTCGCACTCTTCCCATCTGAGGCGAAGTCGCTCGCCGAACGATTCCGCGTCTCGTTCGACGCGCTCTCGCCGCTCCTTTCGGGCGCGGGTCAGTCTTTCGAGCGCATAATCGTCGAAGGCTTGGGCGCGCGAGAGCGCGTGCGCGATCTGCGCAACACCTCAGCCGCCGCCTTCGTCGCCGCGCTTAAGGAGCAGACTGAAGCTCGCGCCTTCTACTACCAGCCACGGCTCGAAGGGCGCATCGGCGGCTGGGCTTGCGAGGGCTACGCCGACCTCGTGCAAGTCGAACGTGAAGGCGACGCAGTCGCGCTCACGGTCATAGACATCAAAGCGAGCCGCCGCGAGACGGTCGGTTTCCGTCTTCAGGTCGCCTTCTACGCGCGCCTGCTGGCAGACGCCGTGAGCCAAGCCGGACTACGCGCGACCTCAATTCATGGCGCGGTGCTCTCACGCGCAACCAGCGTCGGCGACGTTGAAGACGAAACGCGCGGGACAGAGATCGATCCAGATGAGCTGACCAGATTCGATCTCGATCTCTACCTCGACGAGATCACGCAGCTCATCGCCGCCGAAGACTCTGACGTTTCGCGCGCCGCGCGAGCCGACTTCGAGACCGCCGTCTTTCATCTGGGCGCGCACTGCGACGGCTGTCCCTACAACTCCGTCTGCTTCATCCACGCCGCCGAGCGCGAAGACCTCTCAATAGTCCCGACGCTCAATGCGAACGACAAAGCGGCGTTGACATCGGGCGGGGTCACGGACGCACGCACGCTCGCCGGACTGATGATCTACGAAGGGCACGCCGTCTCGCCCGCGAGCGGTCGGCGGGAAGATGTCGAAAGACTCTCGGCGCGCCACCCGCTCGGTCGGCGTCTCCCGCTGCTCGCGCAGCGTGCGCGCGCCGCGCTCCGACGCTTCGATCCGTCCGTCGAGGCGCGCAGATTTCTGTACGGGTCGGATTGGGGCACGCTACCGGATGAGGGCGTCTATCCGAACCTCATTAAAGTCTTCGTTGATTCGCAGCGCGATCACGTCGAGGATCGACTCTACCTGCTCTCGGCTCTCGTCGTCGGACCCTGCGGCTCGGCGGAAGTCGTCGAATCAACCCTTGCTCCGCCAGACACAGAGGCGGAGCGTGCGCTGCTCGTCGCGTGGGTCAGCCGACTGTTGCCGCAGATCGCGCGCGCCGCAGACTCGGCGGAAGCGCCCGTCCATGTCTATCTCTACGACCGGCGCGGTCAACGTTCCTTGCTCGATGCGCTCGCGCGCCACTTCGAGGTGCTGTGCGCCATCCCCGCGTTCTACGATCTGCTGACTTCGCACCCCGCGCTCACGCAAGGCATGATCTCTTTCCTCGGCGAAGAGGTTTGCGAGCGCATGAACCTCGGCGCGATCTGCCAGAACCTCTACGAGGTGGCGCGCGAGCTGGGCTTCCGTTGGGACGATGCGGCGCACGACGTACGAAAGAAGTTTCACATGCGCATCTTCGACAACGCACGACCATTCGCGCGCGATGCCGAAACGCATCTCCTTACGCCGTCGGATGCGAAGGAGCGCGGCGCGCGCTTCGTCGAATCGTCGGCGCGCTTCGGCACGGAGATTCCGCTCGAATATGCCTACGCCGCGTGGGGACGCCTCGGCGAGACGGCGGGGATGAAGGATGATGAGCGCGGCTACGTGCGCGCCTTCACTGGCGCGACGATGGACGACGTGCGCTCGCTCGCTGCGCTTCGCTGCAAGGCTCTGCGCCACGTTGAAGAGAGCTTCAAGCAAAAGAACCGGCAGATCGAGAAGCAGCCGCTCGCACTCGCGCGCCTCGACGAAACCGACATGGACGTGGACGCAGTCCCGCTCAGCCGCGCGCTCGAAGATTTCCTCTACCTCGAACACCACGCGAGGGTTCAGTCGCTCCTGCTCCATCTCGCGCTACCGCCAGCGCAGCGCGCGCTCACCGGGCGCACGCTCGTTTTGCGCTGCGAGTCTTACGAGAAGACCGAGGACGGCGAGCGCGCGACGTTTTTACTCACCCCGAGCGACGACGCAGAGCCGGCTGTTGGAGTTGCTCCCGTCGCGAAGTTTCGCGAAGGCGACTGGGTCGTCGTCAACCCGCTCACGGACGATCAGGGTCGGACGCCTTCGGCGTCACGCGTGCTGCGCGGTCGCCTCGCCATCGTCGAGAGTTTGGACGCGAGTAGCGCGGCTTTGCGCCTGCTCCCGATGAGTTTCAAAAACTCCGACTTCCGCTTCAAGCACGTTTTTTTCAAACCCGAAGCGGGCACGCTCTGGACGATCGACGAGATGGCGGACGATCTCAACGCCGACAAATTCTTAGACGCCTGCCGGAACGCCGCGACGAACAACCTCTATCGTTGGCTGAGCGAGCCTGAAGAGGGAAAGCGTGCGCGCGCGATCCGCCCGCGCCGCCTGCGCGACGCTGCCGATGTCGCCGCGCTCGCTTCAGTCACGCAACGCCCGCGCGGGCTCACCGAAGCGCAGCGACGCGTCGTCGGCGATCTC
Source organism: Acidobacteriota bacterium (assembly GCA_032230165.1). Taxonomy (GTDB): domain Bacteria; phylum Acidobacteriota; class Blastocatellia; order Pyrinomonadales; family Pyrinomonadaceae; genus JAIVGV01. The sequence continues at coordinate 5,334 of JAVXVR010000377.1, forward strand.
ATCGCGGATCGCGTAGTCGTGCTACAGGGTCCGCCGGGGACGGGCAAGAGTCACACGCTCGGCTTCGCCGTCCTCGCCCGCGCGCTCGCGCTCGCCACGACAGCGCGACCTTTCCGCGTCGCCGTCTGCGCGAAGACGCACGCCGCCACGCAGATCGCGCTCGCGAGCATCGCGCGCCGCGCGCGCGAGCTAAAAGAGGGCGCGCCTGAAGACGCGCGGCTCGCGCCGCTCGACGCGCTCAAGGTGGTGAAAGTGTGCACTGATCCGGGAGAGCAAGTGCCCACGGGCGTGGATAGAATTTTCGCGGACGGCGGCGACGAGTTGAGCGCGGCGGAGCAGTGGGACATGCTGCTCGGCGAGCCGCTGCTCGTCGTCGGCGGCACGCCCGGCGGACTCTACAAGCTCTTGAAGGCTGGCGCGGCGCGCGGTCGTGCGCTTGATTGGGCGGAGAAGTTTTTCGATCTCGTCATCGTGGACGAGGCTTCGCAGATGGGCATTGCTGAAGCTCTGACTGCTGCGGCGTTTTTGCGCGAAGACGGTCAATTCATCGCCATTGGCGATCACAGACAGATGCCGCCCATCCTCGCGCACGCGTGGGACGAGGAGAGCCGCCGCGACATGAAGCTCGCACAGCCACACCTCTCGATCTTCGAATACCTGCGCGCGCTGGGATTTACAAGCGCGGCGCTCGACGAATCGTTCCGCATCCCCGCCGAGATCGCGGAGTTTTTGCGCCGCCACGTCTATGCCGCCGATGGCGTGAACTTCCGCTCCGAGAATCGTCGCCGCATCGAAGCAGTGGAACATCTCGACGGCTGGCTCGGCGCGGTTTTCGCGCCAGAACACCCGCTCGTCGTTGTCGAGCACGACGAGGCGGGCTCGCAGCAGTCGAACGAGTACGAGGCTTCGCTCGTCGAAGAGATCGCGCGCGTGGCTTTCGCGCGACTCGGTCTCGGCGCACAGGAGGGCATCGGCGTCGTCGTCCCGCACCGCGCGCAGAAATCGCTGCTGCGCGCGCGTCTGCCGGAGCTGGCGGACTCCATCGACACGGTAGAGCGTTTTCAGGGGGGCGAGCGCGAGCTGATCATCGTCTCGGCGACGGTTTCTGATCGAGAGTTCGCGCGCGCGGAGAGCGGCTTCCTCTCAGAGCCGCGCCGACTCACCGTCGCCGTCTCGCGCCCGCGCCGCAAGCTCGTCGTCGTCGCCTCGCGCGCCGTCTTCGATCTCATCCCGTCGGACCTGGATGAGTATGAGCGCGGCGCGCTCTGGAAATATTTGCGGCACGAGTGCGCCGCGACGACGCTGTGGGAGGGCGAGGTCGGCGGTCAACGCGTCGCGGTGCGTGCGCTGTTGGCGTCGGCTGGCGATTAGTAAGCGTTGAGCTTTACGGCGCGTCACGCTTAAGGCGTCAGGGCTATGGGCAGCGGCGCGCGCTTGAGACGCTCTTCAGGTCTGTCCTTCCAGGCGATGATCATCTCTGTGACGCTCCCGCCCGCGTCGCGCACGAAAGTGATCTTCGCATCGTCGTTCAGAGCGAAAGTGTCGGCTGAGAGCGCGACGAGCTTCCCGCCGCGACCGCCGATGCGCTGGTAGTAGAGTCCGCCGTCTTGAACCGTGATCGTTTTGTTCTCGCCGTATTTACCCACGTAACCCTGTAAAGCGGAAGGCGCGACCGTTGCGGTCGTGAGGCTGACTTCGACCGTGCGCGCGGCGCTGAGAAGTTCCTGCCTGCGCCTCTCATCCGTGCTTGCCGTCGCGAGCTTCTTGAGAGCCTCGGCTTGCGCGACTTCGAGCGCCTTAACGGCGGGAGTGGGAATGTCTGGTTGGACGCCGACGCCTTCCCAACCTTTGCCCGTGCGCGGGTGTTCGGGTCGCCCGACCGAGACGGAGAGGGTGAAGCCCGCGCCGATCATCTCGAGCGAGTTGGCGTAGCCCGCGCCCGCCGACGGCTCGCCGACGATCTTGGCGCGCCCGTACTGCTGTAGGGTGTAGGAGAACGCCTCGCACGCCGAGCCGGTCGCAGGGCTCGTGAGAATGTAGAGGTCTGTCGAAGGCAGACGCCGCCCCGGAATGTTCGCGACTGTTTTGTTCTCGACAGATGAGTCGGTCGGGCGGAAGTACATCTTCATCAGCACGCGCGGCTCGGCGTTGAAGAAATAGCTGGCGAGGAAGTCCACCATGTCGCCCGCGCCGCCGGGGCAGCGACGTAGATCGATGATGAC
>JAVXVR010000423.1:0-6992 GCA_032230165.1 Acidobacteriota bacterium
GCAAACGTTGACGACGGAAATGAGTTTGATTGATGAGGCGAGGCGTCGCGCCGCCGACTAAAGGGCGTGTCACGCGTGCCGGGTTGCGATATAATGCGCGCGCACGAGAAATTATCACGACTCCGACACGAGTGGCACATGCAACGTCTCTCTATTTACGCCAGCCGCACGAAGCGTGCCACGCTGTTAGGCGCAGCCTTCTTCTGCGCCTGCTGTCTCGCGCTGGTCAACGCTCAGGCACAGCAACCCGCGGTCTTAAAAGTCGAGCCGCCGAACTGGTGGGCTAACCATTCCGTCAATCCCGTGCGAGTGTTAATACACGGGCGCAATCTATCGGGCGCGCAGATCGAGATCAAAGGCACGGGCTTGCGCGCCAGCCGCGTCAGCACGAACGCGGCGGGCACGTACCTGTTCGCCGACGTCAGCGTTGCACCTCACGCCGCGCCGGGCATCCGCACTTTGCGCGTCTCGACGCCGGGGGGCGCGACGGAAGCGCCGTTTGAAATCTCCGCGCCGCTCGCACGGGTTGGTCGCTTTCAAGGCTTCACGACCGACGACGTGATCTACTTGATCATGACCGATCGCTTTAGCGACGGCGATCCGTCAAACGATGATCCCGGCGGCTCGCGCGGCATCTACGACCGCGCTAAAGTGCGCTACTACCACGGCGGCGACTTCCGAGGCATCATCAACCACCTGCCCTACCTGAGAGACCTCGGCGTCACCGCCATCTGGCTCACGCCCTGGTACGACAACGTCAACCACCTGAATGAGCGCGAGCAGTACCCGGACGAGGCGGGCGGCGCGCGCCAGCCAATCACTGACTATCATGGCTACGGCGCGGTTGACTACTACGGCGTCGAAGAGCATTTCGGCACGATGGAGACCTTACGCCGCCTGGTTGAAGAAGCGCACCGCAACGGCATCAAGGTCATTCAAGATGAGGTCGCCAACCACACGGGACCCTACCACCCCTGGAACGTCGAGGGCGCGCCGACGCCGACCTGGTACAACGGCACGCAGGAGCATCATCTCACCAACAATTTTCAGACGTGGGTGTTGCACGACCCGCATGCGCTTCCCCACCTCAAGCGCACCGTCCTCGAAGGCTGGTTCGTCGATATCCTGCCCGACATGAACCAGAACGACCCGGAAGCGGCGCGCTACGAGATTCAGAACACGCTCTGGTGGATCGGCTCGACCGGCATCGACGCGATCCGGCAGGACACCTGGCAGTACGTCCCCAACAGCTTCTGGCGCGACTGGACGGCAGCCCTCAAGCGCGAGTATCCGCACGTCAACGTCGTCGGCGAAGTCCTGGACGGCGATGTCAGCCACACCTCCTTTTCTCAAGGCGGGCGGGCGCGCTTTGACCAGATAGACACGGGACTCGACACGCTCTTCGACTTCCCGCTGCTGTATCCGCTGCGCCGCGCCTTCGCCGAGGGCAAGCCGTTGCGCGAGGCTGTGCAGATCGTGAGCTACGATCACCTCTATCCGAACCCGTCGGTGCTGCTGCCGGTCATCGGCAACCACGACATGGCGCGCTTCATGTCCGAGCCGGGCGCAAGCGTCGCGGGTCTGAAACTCGCCGAGACTCTCGTCATGACCGTGCGCGGCACGCCGCAACTCTACTACGGCGACGAGATCGCCATGCGCGGCACGGGCGACCCCGACAACCGCCGCGACTTTCCCGGCGGCTTCCCCGGCGACCGGCACAACGCTTTTGAGGCTGGCGCGCGCACGCCGGAGGAACGCGACGCCTATGATCACTTAAGTCTGCTCGGTCGCCTGCGCCGGGAGCTTGAGCCTTTGCGCCGCGGCGCTCTGGTCAATCTTTACGTGAGCGATCAGCAGTGGGCTTACGCGCGCAAGACCGTGCGCGGCGCCGTCATCGTCGCCTTCAACAACGACACGAAACCCACGACATTCGAGTTCGACGCGCGCCCGGCTGATCTGCCCGATGGCACACGCCTGACGGATCGGCTCTCGGTCAGTCGGGACGTAGAGATCGCGAGCGGAAAGCTGACAATCACTTTACCCGCGCGTTCCGCCGCCATCTTCGCCGCGCCGGGGCGCTGACGTTCTGCTGAACCTACAAGCTGAACGCCGATAGCTGAGTGCTGATGGCTTGCACCGGAGGTGCTTACATGCAGAAACCACGTCTGAGCTTCTGGCAAATCTGGAACATGAGCTTCGGCTTTCTCGGCATCCAGTTCGGCTGGGGCTTGCAGCTCGGCAACATGAGCGCCATCTACGAGAGACTCGGCGCGAATCCCGACCGCCTGCCGATGCTGTGGCTGGCGGCGCCGCTGACGGGCTTGATCATTCAGCCCATCATCGGCTCGATGAGCGACCGCACGTGGGGCTCGCTCGGTCGGCGTCGCCCTTATTTTCTGGTCGGCGCGATTCTCGCCAGTGTCGCGCTCTTCTTCATGCCGACCTCCTCCTCGCTCTGGATGGCGGCGGGCCTGCTCTGGATTCTCGACGCAAGCATCAACGTCTCGATGGAGCCGTTTCGCGCCTTCATCGCCGACAAGCTCAACGACGAGCAGCGCACGAGCGGCTTCGTGATGCAGAGCTTCTTCATCGGGTTGGGCGCGACCTTCGCCGGCTGGCTGCCGCTCGCCTTTCATCGCTTCGGCGTCACCGGCAATACGGCGAGCGGCATCCCGCTCACGATCAAATACGCGTTTCAGATCGGCGCGGTCTCGTTCCTGCTGGCTGTCATCTGGACGGTCGCGACCTCGAAAGAGTATCCGCCGGAGGACATAGCGGAGTTTAACCGGATGCGGCAGCAGAAGGGGGGCTTCGCCGCAGGCTTGAGCGAAATCTTCACGGCTCTGCGCGAGATGCCGCAGACGATGCGCCAACTCGCGCCCGTGCAAATCTGCACCTGGCTCGGCCTCTTCTGCATGTGGCTCTTCTACGTGCCGGCGGTCGCGCGTCACGTCTTCGGCGCGCTCGATCCGCAATCCGAGGCTTACACGCGCGGCGTGGAGTGGGGCAGCTTCGCCATGTCGTTTATGAACATCACTTGTTTCGGTGTGGCTTTTCTGCTGCCGAAGCTGGCTGCCGCCACGAGCCGCAAGACCGTACACGCCGTCTGCCTGATCGTCGGCGCGCTCGGGCTGCTGTCGGTCTATGCCATCAGCCAGCCGTGGATGCTGATAGTCTCGATGATCTGCGTCGGCATCGCCTGGGCGTCGATCCTCTCGATGCCTTACGCGATCCTGTCGGGCGCGCTGCCCGCCGCGCGCATGGGCGTCTATATGGGCGTCTTCAACTTCTTCATCGTCATCCCTGAGATCACGCAGGCGCTCACGTTCGGGCCCCTCATCCGCGGCGTCTTCGGCGCGGACAATCCGCGCGCGCCGCTCTATGTCGTGCTCATCGGCGGCGTATTCATGTTCTTGGCGGCGCTGCTGGTGACGCGCGTGCGTGATGTCCACGTGGATGTGCCGGGCGCCGCCGTGCTGCGCGCTGACGAGCATGAGCCTTTCGTGCCACAGCAATCCGCCCAGCCCGTGCCCAGCACCGGGCTGGTTGATAAAGGGCGACGCTAAACTTGGAGGGAGCCGGTTAGACGCGCATGAGGCAACTAAGGTTTCGCGCCGGCGCACGCTATGTCAGCCTGTGGGCGGTGCTGCTGCTGCTGCTGTTATGGCCGTGCGACGCGCGGGCGCAGGAAGCCCCGGCGCGCGACTTCTCCAAAGAGCCGGCGCGCCCCTCCCGCGAATGGGTGCGTGACGGTGTGATCTACGAAATCTTCCCGCGCGCGTTCTCGCCGCAGGGGAATCTCGCGGGCGTAACGGCGCGGCTCGACGACTTAGCGAATCTGGGCGTCAACATTCTGTGGCTGATGCCGATTCATCCGCTCGGGCGCGAGCGCGCGAAGGGCACCATCGGCAGCCCCTATGCCGTGCGCGATTACTACGCCATCAATCCCGACTACGGCACGAAAGAAGACCTGCACACACTCGTCCGCGAAGCGCACCGGCGCGGGCTGAAGGTCGTCATTGACATCGTGGCGAACCACACCGCCTGGGACAGCGTCATGATGAAGACGCCCGCCTTCTACACGCACGACGCGAGCGGTCGAATGGTCCCTCCCGTGCTTGACTGGGCTGACGTGGCTGATCTGAACTACGACAACCCGCACTTGCGCGCCTACATGCTCGACGTGCTCAAGTACTGGCTGCGCGAGTTCGATCTGGACGGGTTCCGTTGCGACGTGGCTGGCATGGTGCCGACAGACTTCTGGGAGCGGGCGCGCACGGAACTGGAGAAGATCAAACCTGACATCGTCATGCTCGCCGAAGCGCATGAGCCTGATCTGTTAGCGAAAGCGTTCGATCTCGACTACTCGTGGCCCCTACACAGCGCGCTGACCGACGTGCTGCAGGGACGCGCGCAGGCCACGGCGTTGCGTGCCGCCTGGACAGAGGAGCAGGCGAAGTTTGAGCGCGGCGCGCTGCACATGCGCTTCTCGGACAATCACGACGAGCGGCGTGCGATTGCGCGCTTCGGCGAAGAGGGCGCACTCGTCGCGTCCGCCTTCATGCTCACGCTTGACGGCGTGCCGATGCTCTACAACGGCATGGAGGTGGGCGACACTGCCGAATCGGGCGCGCCCGCGCTCTTTGAGAAGATTCCGATCCTCTGGCAGATCGCCGAGCGCCGCCCGGAGTTCCCGCGCTTCTACCGGCAGATCATCGCGCTCAGAAAAAGCAGCGAGGCGCTGCGGCGCGGCTCGGTCGAATGGCTGAAGAATTCCGACGAGGCGCGCGTGGTCACGTACTTGCGCCGCGCGGGCAACGAAGAGGTGCTCGTTGCGATCAACCTGTCGAACCAGCCCTTCGTCGGGTTCGTTGAAGCGGCGGGCGGCGCATACGCGGACGCGACGCCGGACGTTGGCGCGCCGCTGCCGCCGGACGCGCCCGCGCCCGAGCGGGCAGCGCGGCGACGCGTCACCGCGCTACCCGCGCTCGCCCTCGACGCATGGGGTTATCGCATCTTCCGTCGCACGCTGAAGTAGTGGCAAATACGCGAGGTCTTTTCTTTTGCTCGTTTGCTTAAAAACTACCAAGGAATATGGCTGACTTTCAGGAAGAATAATTCTTGACAGGTCGTTGTTTCTATATTAAACCTGCTTCATTCGGGCTGGTAACGAACTCGCACATAGTTCCTTTGATAGAGATTCAAGCTCAGAGCAATTTAAGCTGAAGCTTTACGCGCCACGGACATACAGAGTTACAGCCAGTCCAACGGAGCCCTTCGAGCAAGTCCAGACGCATATCCGGCATCTTTGATCCTAGGAGGTTCACCTAGGAGTATGTCGAGGAGAGCAATGAATTTCTCAAAACTGCTGGCGGTGTTTGTGTGCGCGGCCGCGTGTGCATTTCCGGCCCTCGCCCAGAGTAACAAGGGCACTATTGTCGGAACCGTGACCGACGCCAACGGCGCGGTCGTCAAGGGCGCCAAAGTCACTGCCGCAAACGTCGCCACGGGCGAGTCGCGCGACGCGACGACCGGCGACGAGGGTACCTACACGATCCCCGCGCTCGATCCGGGCGTTTACAAGATCACCGTTGACGCGCAAGGCTTCAACCAGTCGGTCGTCGATCAGGTCAAGCTCGACACCAGTTCGCGCCAAGCCGTCAACGTCACGCTCAACGCGGGCGCGGTCAGCGGCGGCACCGTCACCGTGACGGCGGCTGCGCCGCTCGCCGAGACCGAGTCGAGCGTGCGCGGCGATCTGATCACGGGCAGGGAAGTGACCGACCTGCCTATCCCGCAGCGCAACTTCACCCTGCTCGCCACGCTCTCGCCGGGCGTCACGCGCCCCTTCGTCAGCACCATCGGCGGCGGCGGCAACTTCGAGTCGGGCGGCAGCCCCGGAGGCGTCATCGCCAGCGCCGGCTCGACCGAGTCAACGCGCTTCCGCGAGTCGGGCGGCTCCGTCCTCGTCGTCAACGGCGCGCGTCCGACCAATAACAACTTCACGCTCGACGGCGTGGACAACAATGAGGGGCAGTTCGGGCAGATCGCCATCTACCCACCGCCCGACGCCATCGCCGAGTTCAAGATCGAGACGAGCGTCGCGCCCGCCGAGGCTGGCCGCGCCGGCGGCGGCATCATCGGCACGACGACGCGCTCGGGCGGCAACAACTATCACGGCTCGCTCTACGAGTTCTACCAGGGGCGCGTGCTGAGTGCCTTGAGCCGCAGCGACAAGCGGAACGTGAACGCGCTGACGAACCGCAACACGCACCAGTTCGGCGGCACCGTCGGCGGCCCCGTCTGGCTGCCGCGCTTCGGCGAGGGCGGCCCCTCGCTCTATAACGGCAAGAACCGCACCTTCTTCTTCGTCTACTACGAGGGGCAGCGCAACGCGACGCCCTCGACGACCGGCGACTTCGGTTTCGTCAGCGTCCCGACGGCGCGCATGCGCGTCGGCGACTTCGGCGAGCTGCTCCAGCCCGGCACCTCGCAGCCCTACAACACAACCCGCGGCACGATCACTGCGCCCCGCGGCACGGTCTTCTGCGCCAACGCCTTCCCGGCCCCCGCCAACGACATACGCAACTGCGGCCAGCCGCTCTCGCCAGCCGCGCTCAACGTCCTCCAGGCTTACCCGCTCCCGAACGTCACGGGCCGCATCTTCGACAACTTCGCGACCAACCGCAAGGAGCACTACGACCGCAACGGCTTCGGCGTGAGGCTCGACCACAACATCAACCAGGAGAACACACTCTTCTTCGCGGTCAGCCGCGACAACAGCGGGCGTGCCCGCGACAACAACTTTCCCATCGGCTCGTCGCCCACGGGGAACGACCTGCCCTCCGGCTTCGGCGCGGGCAATGAGTTCGGCAACTCGCGCGGCGTCCGCCTCGGCGAGACGCACACCTTCTCGCCCACCGTCATCAACGACGCGCGCTTCGGTGTCACGCGCGTCAACGTCGGCATCTTCAATACCGGCGTCGGCGGCG
>JAVXVR010000450.1:0-4495 GCA_032230165.1 Acidobacteriota bacterium
GGCGCGGCGATAGTCGCCGCCAGCCTCGCGAGCATCATCCTCCTGTTCCTCATCGAGCTGACGACCGGGACGAACAACCCGTACCTCGGCATCGTCACCTACGTCATGCTGCCCGGCGCGCTCATCACGGGGCTGCTGACCGTCTTCGTCGGGATGCACTTCGAGCGGCGCAGGCGCAGGCGACTCGCGCCCGGCGAGATACCCGCCTACCCTTCGCTCGATCTGAACGATCCGCGCCGCCGCCGCAGTTTCGCCACCTTCCTCAGCCTCACCTTCATCTTCATCTTCATGTCCGCCTTCGGCAGCTACCGCGCCTACGAGTTCAGCGAGTCGGTCACCTTCTGCGGGCAGACCTGCCACACGGTGATGAAGCCCGAGTTCATCGCCCACCAGGCGAGCCCGCACGCGCGCGTGCGTTGCGTCGAGTGTCACGTCGGCGGCGGGGCGGAGTGGTACCTGCGCTCGAAACTGAACGGAGTGCATCAACTCTACAGCGTCCTCCTCAACAAATATCAGAAGCCGATCCCGACGCCCGTCCACAACCTGCGCCCGGCGAACGACACCTGCGCCCAGTGCCACTGGCCCGAGAAGTTCTACGGCGATGAGATGCGCGTCTTCAACCACTACGCCTACGACGAGCGCAACACCCCGCGACAGACGCGCCTGCTCGTTCACGTCGGGGGCGGCAGCCCCGCGACGGGTCCCGTCTCGGGCATCCACTGGCACATGAACCTCGCCAACGATATCGAGTACATCGCGACCGACGAGCACCGGCAGAATATCCCGTGGGTGCGCGTGAAAGATCGGCAGGGCAACGTCACCGAGTACACGGAGGACGGCGCGGCGCTCACGCCCTCTCTGGCGAAGGCTGAGATGCGGCGCATGGACTGCGTGGACTGCCACAACCGTCCGACGCACATCTACGTCCCGCCCGATCAGGCGGTCAACGACTCGCTCGCGGCGGGTAAGCTCGACGCCTCGCTTCCCTACCTCAAGCGTCAAGCGGTCGAACTCCTCTCGAAGCCTTACCAGACGAACGACGAGGCTTTGAGATCAATCGCCACGAGCCTCGGAGAGTTTTACCGCGCCAACTACGCGGACGTTTACGCGAGCAAGTCCGACTCGATCAAGGGCGCGGTCGCCGAACTCCAACGCATCTACCAAACCTACTTCTTCCCGGAGATGAAGACCGACTGGCGGGCGCACCCGAACAACATTGGGCACTACTACTACGAGGGCTGCTTCCGCTGCCACGACGGCAAGCACGAGAGCCGCGACGGCAAGGTCATCCGCAACGACTGCAACATCTGCCACACGACTCTCGATCAGACAGAAGGCGGCGCGACCTTCACCGCCGCAAACGGCGCGTTCCGCCACCCCGTCGAGCTGGGCAGCCTCGCACAGCTCGACTGCACGAGTTGTCACGCGAGCAACAAGCCCTTCCAGCACCCGGTCAGCCTCGGCGACCTCTCGCAGTTCAAATGTTCCGACTGCCATTCCGGGAAGGTGTGGTCGAAGGCGGCGGCAAATTGAAAAGGCGAAGGGCAATGCGTGGCGAAGTCCCGTCGGCGGGCTAACGTACCGCTTCGCCTTCGATGACGAAGAAGCCCGTCTCGCCGCCGCCCGAAGTGACGTTGACGATGGGCGACTCCGAGAGCCGTACCATCGCGCCTTCGACCCTACCGTTAAAAAGGAACGGGTTCGTGTCAACGTACACCGGCTGCAAAGCCCATCGCTCGTCATCAAAAACGGGGAACTCCTCGGTGTGGAGATCGATCAAATCCTGCACGACGTAATCACCCGCGAGCGCCGCCTCGACGCCAGCGTCCCCACTCGCTTTCCGTCGCGCGCACAGCCCAGATGACCGAAGCCCGCGCGCACCAGCAGCGCCACCATCTCCCCGCGCGCCATTTCTTTAACTTCCAGCATCTGTTTAATACCGGATCGGGTATGGGGGTTTTAGGGAAGAAGGTTTCGCAGTCCTCAACACCCATCTCCCATCTTCTAATCCTCTATCCCACGTTCTTCTTGCACCGCACGATCTCGACCGAGCAGGCGGCGTGTGCGGCGACCGTCTGCGAGACCGAGCCGAGCAGCATCCGCTCCCAACTCTTGTAGCCGTGCGAGCCGACGACGATCAGATCGGCGTCCCACTCATCAGCCTCCTCGACGATGACGCGTTTGGGCGAACCCAGCAGGATTTCGGTCGAGACCGAAAGCTTCGCGCCCCCCGCGCCCGCACTGATCTTCGCGGCGGCGCGATCGAGCGCCTCTACCGCCTGCGCGTGTTTGACTCGCTCCGCCTCCTCGTAGAAGCCCGCGCTGAGCATGTAAGGCTCCGCCACGAGCGGCGCGGGCGGCTCGACGACGCTCACGACGCGGATTTGGCTGTCGGGTAGCCACTGTCTTCGCGCCACTTCCTCCACCGCCGCATCGCTGCACGGCGACCCGTCCGTTGCCAGTAGAATTTTCATCGCTATCTCTCCTTTAACGTGAGATCAGAACCGACGCTGCGTCGCCAACCTGGGTCAGTAGCCGCTTCGCGCGCAACGGACGTGAACACCTGCCCCGTGCTCATCGGTCGGGAGCGCGCGGCACACAGCAATGAAGCTGCTGCCGATGTAAAGAGCACGCGCCGTGCCAGCGAGGTTCGCGATATTTTCTACGGTTTAAGCGCGGGACGGGCGGGCGGCTGGGTGGTTTTACGCCGCGCGCGCACGGACATTTTCCCAGAGTATGGGGCGGGAGGTTGCTGCCCGCCAGCGGGCGAGACGTTCATGATACCGGGCTATCAATACCGGGACGATAAACGGCTCGCCTGCGACGTGACCGGGTGCGAATGGTCACTACACTTTTGCGTCCGCGCCGAGGACTCGCGCGAGAGCCTTGAGCAGTTTCTCGGCGGTGTAGGGCTTGGGTAGGAACAGCTCGACGCCGAGGCTCGTGGCTTCCGCCGCCTTGTCCTGCGCGGCGAGACCACTGGTGGCGATGATCTTGACGCGCGGGTTCAACCTTTGCAGCGCGCGGATCGTGGCGGGTCCGTCCATGAACGGCATCATCATGTCGGTGACGACCGCCGCGATCTCGTCGCCCCGCTGCGCGTAGAGCGCGACCGCCTCCGTGCCGTCCGCCGCGGTCAAGACCTTGTAGTTGAAAGTTTCGAGCGTGGCTTTCGTGATCTGCCGGATCGACTCCTCGTCGTCCACGACGAGCAGCAGTTCGCCGCGACCTGTCGGCAAGTCGGCGTGCCGCTCGCGCGCCGCTTCCGCGCGCCCCGACTCAATCGCCGGGAGATAGACGGTGAACTGCGTCCCCTTGCGCGGCTCGCTGTAGACGTTCAGGAAGCCGCCGTGGCTGCGGACGATTGTTAATGCTGTCGAGAGACCCAAGCCCGTGCCCTTGCCTATCTCTTTGGTCGTGAAGAACGGCTCGAAGATGCGCGCCTGCACTTCGGCGCTCATCCCCACGCCCGTGTCCCCGACGGTGACGACGACGTACCTGCCCGGCTTGGCTTCGAGGTGCGTCCTCACGTAGTTCTCGTCGAGCGTGAAATTTTCGGCGCGGATCGTCACCTCGCCCCCCTGCGGCATGGCGTCGCGCGCGTTGACGCAGAGGTTCATCAGGACCTGGTGAACTTGCGTCGCGTCCGCCGAGATGAGCCACAGATCATTCGGCACCTCGAATCTGATCGAAATCGATTTCGGGAGCGTGTCCTTGAGGATGTCGATCACCTCTTTGACGAGGTGCTTCGGGTCCAGCACGACGTGCTCTCCCTCGACGCCGCGCGCGAAGGAGAGCACCTGCTTGACCATGTTCGCGCCGCGCTCGGCGTTCGCCCGAAGGATTTCGAGCCACTGCTGCTCCACGTCGCCCGTGATCCGCAGTTTGAGCATCTGGATCGCCATCAGGATCGGCGAGAGCACGTTGTTGAGATCGTGCGCGATGCCGCCGGCGAGCGTGCCGATGGACTCCATGCGCTGCGCGCGCAAAAATTGCGCCTCCATCTTCTTGCGCTCGGTCACTTCCGTGTTGATGACGAGGATCGAGCGCGGCTCGCCCCGGTCGTCGCGCACGAGCGTCCAGCGGCTCTCGACCGTGATCTGCCTGCCGTCTTTGGTGCGCTGCCGCAGCTCGCCGTTCCACTCGCCGCGCTCGCGCGTCGCGCGGTCGCCCCGCTCGAACTCCGCCTCGTTCAACTCGCTCCGCAGATCGAGTTCGCGCGCGGTGCGCCCGACCGCCTCGTCCGTCGTCCAGCCGTAGATGGCTTGCGCGCCCTTGTTCCAGAAGATCATCCGGTCGTCGAGCCCGCGCACGATAATGCCGTCCTGTGCCTTGTCCAAAAGCTCCGCCTGCTCGCGGATGCGCTCTTCGGCGCGCTTGCGCTCGGTGATGTCGTAGCGGATGGCGACGTACTGGTAGGGTTTCCCCTCGGCGTTCAGGAAGGGGACGATGGTCGTATCAACCCAGTAGATGCTCCCGTCCTTCCCGCGGTTCC
>JAVXVR010000479.1:0-9494 GCA_032230165.1 Acidobacteriota bacterium
CTCGACGCCAGCGCGTTGCGCGGCTTGGAGAAAAGCGGAGATGTAGGAGACGCTTCCGGCGAACTGCTGCACCATGAGATCGCGCGTCTGATCGTTGAAGGAGACGCGGCGCGCGAACGCAGCGCGCTCGACGAGTGTGCGTGCGTCCGCCTCGGTCAGGTTGTCGAGATTGAGCGTCGAGAAGTTGTCGAAGCGCGTGGGCGAGTCGCCGCCATTCAAGGCATCGAGCAAGCCGCGCCGCAAGCCTGAGAGGACGAAGGGCACGTCGGCGTGCGCGGCGACTTGCGCGATCTCGATGCCGAGGTTCACCTCGCCCTTCAGCTTTTCGACCGCGTGCACGTCGTCGAAGAGCACAACCGAGCGCACCCCGCGCGTCGAGGCAAGATGCGGCGCGGAGAGGCACAGGTGAACGAGCGCACGCTCGTCCGCGCGGTCGCGCGCACGCTCGAAGGTTTCGACGAGTCGCTCGATCCATTCATAGTCGGACGGGTCGGCGAGATCGATCAGATCGCGCAGAGGCGGCGGCGCGTTGACGAAAGACGGATCATCGCGACGGTGTGCGACGAGCTGCGCGAGGAAGGTGTGCAGGAAGCGTCGCGCGGCGAGCATTACCGTGCGATCCTTGCGCGACCACTGGAAGTAGATCGGCGAAGCCGCGCCATGTTTCTGGAAAAGCTTGTCGTAAGCCTGACGTAAAAGCTCGGTCGCACCCGCGGCGGGCGCGGCGAGCACGAGCAGACCCCGCGAACCTGCGGCGTGAGGCGCAAGCTCGACGATCTCCGTGAGTGCCGCATCGCGCCCCAAGAACACTTCGGGCGCGACGCGACCGAGGATGCGCCTGTGAGCCGAATGTTGGAGGGGGGCTTCCGTTGACATGGTTCAGGCTGGAGTGTTCGTAGGGGGTGCGGCGTAAGGCTCGACGCGGTTTTTGCCGCGACTCTTCGCAAGGTAGAGAGCCTGATCGGCTGCACCGATGATCGTTTCGGCAGTGTCAATTTTCTGGGCGAAAGCGGAGATGCCGATGCTCACCGTGACCGCGCCGCCGGGCTGCGTGTCGCGGTGCGGGAAAGAGCTGCGTTCGACGCGGCGGCGGATGCGCTCGGCGATGACTTGAGCTTCTGAGAGGCTCGTCTGCGGGAGTAACACGCTGAACTCCTCGCCGCCGTAGCGCGCGGCAACGTCTGCCGAGCGCAGCGCGGTCTTGAGACACTGCGCCGTCATTTCGAGCGCGATGTCGCCCGCCTGATGCCCGTTGCGGTCGTTGTACTCCTTGAAGTTGTCAATGTCGATCATGAGGAAGCTGACGGGGAAGCGGTGACGCTTCGACCGCTCCAGCTCTTCGCCGAGCCGCTCTTCGAGGTAGCGACGGTTGAGCAGCCCGGTCAGCGGATCTGTAATCGAGAGCAACTGGAACTGCGTCGCCTTCTGATGCCACTCGGCGCGGTCGAGCGCGAGCGCCATCTGCGGGGCGAGCAGATCAAGGAGATTAAGATCGACATCGTCATAGGCACCGCCCCCCGCCTTGTCCGTCATGTTGAGCACGCCGACGCGACGACTGCCGACGAGCAGCGGGTAGCTGATGAACGAGCCGGTCTTGTATTTGCGCTCCGACGGCGCGGGCACGTGACCGGCGGCGCTGAGATCGCGGACAACGAGCGGGCGACCTTCGCTCATGACCGTTCCCGAAATTCCCTCACCCAGCCTCTGACGCGACTCGCGCGCCACCTTCGCGCGCGGACCCACGGCGGCTTTCACTTGCAACTCATTCGCCGCCTCGTCGTAGAGCAGCAGCGACGCGCGCTCCGAGCGCAGCAACTCGGTCGAGTGGCGAAGGATCGTGGCGTAAGCCTCGTCGGGCTCAAGCGAGTTGATCTGCTCGGTAAACGACTGAAGGTGGTATGCGACTCTCATCCGCCGCTCCAACTCCTCGCGCAGACTCAGCAGCTCAAGCGGGACGGCGATCTTTTCACAGTAGTCTGCGATGGCGCGGCGGCTCTCTTCGTTAAGCGTCGCGTCGCCAACGGCGAGCGCGCCCTTGATCTCTTCGCCCACGGTGAGCGGAAAAATGTACGATGCCTCAGACGGATCAAAAATAATTTGTCCATTAGCCGCCGCGGCTTCCGTCTTCGAACGCGACGACGATCCGCCTGCACGCCCTCTGCGGCGTAGCGAGAGATGCGGGGCGTTGACTTTGAATTTCCCGGTCGCGCAGATCGGAACTAACACATCCTCACGGCATAGGTAGAAGGCGAGCGTTGGCAAGCCGTGCGTGTCGGCGACGGTTTGCAGGACGCGCTGGCAAGCTTCTTCCAAGCCGCCGCCAGGTAGAAAGAAGTCAATATCCGCCACCGCGTCTGTGCTGCCTTCGTCGAGGAGCGTCGGCTGTTTGGCGGCGACGGCTTTTCTCGCGCCCGCCGCGCGCGCCGACACCTCGAACACCATTTCGCCGACGCGCTGCGACAGTCCTTCCAATTCAAATGGTGTAGTGAAAAGCACGTTTTGAAATAGCTCCGGGTTGAGCAGATCGCGCAGGTCGCCGACGCGAAATCGTTCAACGATCTCGCGATAGTCGGAAGCGGCAAGGAACGCGCGCCCGCCGATGACGGCAAGTTGTCTTCCCTTCTTCAGCTCGACCGGGGAGGCGAAACAGTGGAGTCCGGCATGACAGCGATAGCGGTTCGCGTCGCCCGCTTCGTAGGCGCGGCGGAAAGCCTCGCCGCAGTACGGCTCGCAGAGGTGCGCGTGCGCCGTCGAAGTTTGGAAGGCGCGACAGATCGAGTTGTTGTTCGACGTGTGAAGCTGCGGTGGCTGGCGTCCTTCGATGAGTAAGAGCGCGAGACCCGACTCCGCCGCCAGAGAGTCTTGTGCAGACTCCCACTGGGGCGGGATATTCGGATTATCCTGTTGACGCTGCGCGGGGCGCACAGCTTCAGTGCTCTTTTCCATTGTGCGTCAGGTGGCGGCTGTCGCTTTCGCGGCAAGTGGACGGGGCGAACGTTGAAGAAAAAGGGGTGCTTTTTCGCTACGCCTGGCTCGTTCCAGTCGCGGTCATGATTTCGACCGCCTCTACCGCAGTATATGTGCCCGTAAACGGTTCGGACAAGAGTTTTCTGCTCAGAGACTTAAGACTAGCTCGGTCGCAGTTTAGACAATACAGCCGGGGTGTAACACTCCCGTTCAATAAACGTCGAATGGCGAGCCTTTTTCAACCCGCCAGACGCCTTGTCTCTGACTTGTCTGCCGCCGTACGCACACTCTCGCCCGCGCCGGACAATACCAGCCAAAACCGCTAATGAAACGTCGAGATGTGAGGACTGAGGGTGGAAGCGGGGGGCGGAACTATAACCTGCTCTAAATCTATTTCAACCGGCGCTTCACCGACCCACGCCGACGACCGCGACCGGCTCATGCTTCGGCGGCTGCCAATTCGTGTCAAGACGAACGCGCTGGATCGAGTAGGCATCGAGCAAATTTGCGTCGAACCCACTGACGTAAGGCTTGACGAGCGCGAACGAAGAAGCGAAGTAGATCGGGATCGCCGGAACATCTTTAAGTGCCTGCATCTCCGTGAGGATTTCCGGGGCTGCGGCTGTCTTCGCTGATCCGCTTTCGCCCATACGCCGTGCGCCATTGTTCGCCTGTGATGACGGCGCGCCGCTCGGCTCTGTTGGATTCACTTCACCGGCGTCGAAGGTGAACCGCTCGGGCGAGAACATCGCGAGCAAGTTCTCCTGTTCGTCAGGAGTCTGCATGAGCGTACTCCGTTTCGCCAGATCGTACTCGCCCGCACGCAACTTCGTCTCGTACTCGTCCCAGCTCTTCAACTCGATTTCAGTCTCGACGCCGAGGATGCTCCGCCACATCTCGGCGATGGTCTCCGCCACCTGACGGTGCTGATCGTTGCGGTTGACGAGCAGGCGGACTTTCGGAAAGTCGTTGCCGCCCGGATAGCCCGCTTCTGCGAGCAGTCGGCGCGCGCGATCAGGATCGTACTTGAAGCTCTCGCCGTCTTCTTTTTTCTCCGCATCGTTTACCGGAGGAAGAAACTTTTCTGCGGGCACGGTCGAGCCGCCGAGCGTATCCTCGCTTAGCCGCTTGCGGTCAATGGCGAGGGCGAGCGCCTCACGCACGCGCGGATCGTCGAAGGGCGGACGCGTCGCGTTGAAGTCGTAATAAGTCAGCGCGCCGTAGGTGTTGCGTCGGAAGTCCTTGTAAGAAGCAAGCAGTTTAAGCCCGGCAGGTTCGAGATTGGCGTTCGTGATGGCGTCAACTTCACCCTCACGATACGCGCTCAAAGCCCCCTCCGCGTCGCGCGACGCGACGAAACGCACCCGTTCGAGCGCGATCTGCGCCGTGTTCCAATAGCTCGAACCGCGTTCGAGCACAACCCGTTCGTCGGTGGCTTCGACGAGACGAAACGCGCCGTTCGAGATGATCGGCTCGATTCCCGTCGCACTCTTTTCCTTGGAGGGCGGAGCAGGCGACGCGTTGCCGCTCTGCTTCTCTGCCTCGATCAACGACAGGTGGACGGGTCGAAAGACCGGGTGCGCCAGCAGCGACGGGAGATCGGGATCGGGTCTTTGCAAACGCACGCGTAAGACGTAATCGCCGATCGCTTCGACCGCGAGCGTCGGCGCAGCCTCAGTGGGTTGCGCGACAGCCTCCTGCTCCGTCTTAGCAGGCTCTTTCTCCTTAGTTACCTTCTCACTTGTCTCATGCTCGCTCGTCGCCTGCCCTGTCATCGCTGGCTCGCGCGCCGCCTGTTCTTCCGATGCTTGATCGTGTTTAGGCTCGGCGTCGCTGCGACCGGAGCGCGTGAGGAGGTTGCGCATGAGAGAGGCGTGCGGCGCGTCGTCGCCGAGCTTCAACGCCCTCTGCCACGAGCGGAGGTAATCCACGGCAGTCACCGAGTCGCCGTTTGACCAGCGCGCGTCTTCGCGCAGGTAGAAAGTCCAGATGCGATTATCTTTGGAAGATTCCCAGCGATAGGCTTCCGCCGAAACGGGGAGGAGCGTTTGCGGATCGTAATCGGTCAGACCTTCGTAGAGCGCGCGCACAGCATCCGTATCGGGCGGCGCGGCGGCGCGCGCCGGATCGAAGACTCGGGGCAGACCGCCGTCGCTCCAGCGAAACTCCTGCGCGCGCGGCACGACGACGCGACCGTAGAACGACTCGCCCTCGTCGCCCGTAAAGCAGCCGCCGCCCACCGCCGCCAACGAGAGAATTAGCACGACGAACATTGGCGCGCGGTAGCGCGCCGGGCTGAGCATCGTTGTTGCGCGATCAGTCTTCATCAAACTTGCGCCGTGCCAACCTGAGCTTTCGCGGCGCGGCTCACTCTGCGCAAAGAGACCTATGGCTGCGTAACTTCGGGCGGCGCAGCCAAAGCTTCCAGCTTCTGGTAAACGGCTTCAACTTGACGGCGCGTGTCGTCGTGGCTCTTTGAAGTGTCGATGAGAAAATCCGCGTGACGCATCTTCTCCGCCTGCGGCATCTGCGCCTCGATGCGTCGCTCGGCTTCTTCGCGCTCCAAATTGTTACGCCTTATCAACCGTTCGAGCTGAACTTCCGGCTGACAATGGACGACGATGATCTTGTCGAAGCGGCGAAAGCTCCCCGTCTCGATCATCAGCGCCGCATCAATGACCGCGATCCCGCGCGGCTCTTGCTCCTCACGCTCCGCGAGCCACGCGTCCTGTGCCGCGATGATTAGCGGGTGCAGGATCGAATTCAGAAGCTTGCGCTTCTCCGCGTCGGCGAAAACCATCGCGGCTAAACGCTCTCGGTCAAGTTCGCCGTCGCTGCGCAAGACCTCCGCGCCGAACACTTCGACGAGCGATTGCAGCCCCGGCGTTCCGGGCGCGACCACCTCGCGCGCCGTGGCGTCCGCGTCGAGCACGAAGCAGCCGAGTTCGGCGAGCACGCGCGCGACGAATGACTTGCCGACGGCGATTGAACCTGTAAGCCCGACGCGCAGCATAACGATGCGATCCTGAAAGCGCGGAAGCGAACGAGATGTGACAAGCGGCGAGGCTGACGGATCGCTTGTTGCAGAATTTTTTAATTCGCAGTCTTCACTTGCGCGCCTTCACTTTAGTTAATTCAACCAGCCCGCGCCGCCGCCGCGCCGCCGCGACCGTATTGCGCATGAGCATCGCGACGGTGAGCGGACCGACGCCGCCCGGCACGGGCGTCAAACGCCCCGCGACCTTTTCAACTTCGGCGGGGTGAACGTCGCCGACGAGCGTATAGCCGCGCTTTCTGATCGTCTCGATCCGCTCTTCGGCGCGCTCGCCAAACAGTTCGCGCGCGGCTGCCTCGTCCGTCACCCTGTTCATCCCCACATCGACGACGACCGCGCCGGGCTTCACGTGCTCGCCGCGCACGAGACCCGGAGAGCCGACAGCGCAGACGAGAATGTCCGCGCGCCGCGTGTGTTCCGCGAGGTTGGGCGTGCGCGAATGACAGATGGTCACAGTCGCATCGGCGCGCAAAAGCAGTTGCGCCATCGGGCGACCGACGATGTGGCTGCGCCCGACGACGACCGCGTGCGCGCCGCGCATCGTGACATTTTCACGAACGAGCATCTCGTAGATGCCCGCCGGGGTGCACGGAATGAACGCGGGCTCGCCTAAGATCATCCGACCGATGTTGATGGGGTGGAAGCCGTCAACGTCCTTGCCCGGATCAATGGACTCGATAACGAGTCTTTCATCAATCCCTTTCGGCAAAGGTAGCTGCACGAGCACGCCGTCAACGTCCTCACGCGCGTTGAGCGTCGCCACTTGTGCGAGCAACTCCTGCGCCGAGACGTCAGCTGCCAGCGCGTGATGCTCCGAGCGCAAGCCCAACTCCTGCGAAGTCCTGACCTTGTTGCGGACGTAAACTTCCGATGCCGGATCATCCCCGACGCGCACGACGACGAGGCACGGCGCGACGCCGTGCTCGCGCGCAAGCGACTCGACTTCTGCGGCGACCTCGCGCTTAATCTGCGCCGCGACGCGCATCCCGTCGAGGCTCGTCGCGCGATGTTCCCTTTTCTCGACGCTCTCCATAGTCTCGGCAAATCCTATCACACCACGCGCCTCTCTTCGCACGCACGCAAAACGTCGAGCATACTTTTCGTGAGCGTCGTTTGATTGTAATCTATCGAGATAATGCGACTAAATGGAATCAATCCGATCCGACTGTTTCTCTTGCTCGCGGTCGCTGTCTCTTTCAGTTGCAACCAGCAACGAGCCTCAAGTCATGCGAAGCGTTACGAGATGCGCGGCACAATCGTCTCGTTCAACAAGGAGCAGCAACAGGTCGTCATCTCGCACAAGGAGATACCCGGGCTAATGGAGGCGATGACGATGCCTTACGCGCTACGCGAGCCTTCAGCCTACGACGTGATGAAGATCGGCGACACGATTTCCGCCACGCTCGTCGTGGACGGCGACCGTACTTGGATCGAGAATTCCGTCATCACGCACACGGAGTCTGACACGGCGGCTGCGACCTCAACATCGCAGCCGACCGAGCCGGAGCAAGGCGCGGAGGTTCCTGACTTCACGCTCACGAATCAGGACGGCAAAAAGATCAAGCTCAGCGATTATCGCGGACGCGCGCTCGCCCTCACCTTCATCTACACGCGCTGCCCGCTTCCCGATTTCTGCACGCTCATGAGCAACAACTTCGCCGAGATCAACCGCGCCCTCGGTGAAAGCCCCGAACCCGCCCGCAAAGCGCACCTGCTGAGCGTGAGCATTGATCCCGCTTACGACACGCCGAAGGTCTTGCGTAGTTACGGCGCGGCGCACACGGGCAACTTCACGGACGAAAAGTTTGAACGTTGGGAGTTCGCGAGCGGCGAGCCGGCTGAGGTGCGACGCATGGCAAGCTTCTTCGGGCTCATCTATGACGAGCAGGGCGATCAGATCGTCCACTCTCTACGGACGGCTATCATCACGCCCGACGGCAAGCTCTACAAGCTTTATCGCGGCAACGAGTGGAAAGCCGCGGACATTTTAAGCGACATTCACGAGGTCACAGGTGTGAAGTGAAGCAAGTCGCTCAAGCTCGTTCCGGCAAAGCGTCGAAAATTAGTTGGACATATCTGATCGCCGTACCCACGCTCTCATAAAAAAGAGGCGGAAGCCGCGTCAGCCTCGCCTCATCTCGTCCCGCTTATCGCAATAGTTATCCCTTCATCTTTTTGATCTCCTCCGTCAACACGGGAACGACCTCGAACAGGTCGCCGACGATGCCGTAGTCGGCGATGTCGAAGATCGGCGCTTCCGGGTCTTTGTTGACGGCGACGATGGTTCCCGCGTTCTTCATCCCGACGAGATGTTGAATCGCGCCGGAGATGCCGAGCGCGATGTAGAGCTTCGGCGCGACAGTCTGACCCGATGAGCCGATCTGCCTGTCAATCGGCAGCCAGCCTGCGTCGCAGATCGGGCGCGATGCGGCAAGCTCCGCGCCGAGGGCTTCGGCGAGTTGCTGCGCGAGCGCGATGTGCTCCTGTCCCTTGATGCCGCGCCCGATGGCGACGATGATCTCTGCTTTCGACAGGTCAACCGCCTGCTTCACCTCTTGGAACGGCGCTTCGGGTTTCATGCGCACTTCGCCCACTTCGACTGCCATCGACTCGACCAGCGCCGTGCCGCCCTTCTCCGCCTGCTCCGCGCGATACGCGCCCGACTGGAACGTGGCGAACACGGGCGACTCGCCCCCTGCGACCACGTCCGCGTCAATCTTTCCGAGGAAGATGCGCCGTGAGAATGTGACTGAGCCGTTCTCGACAGAGGCACGCACGCAGTCACTAATCACGTCCTTCTGGAAACGCGCGGCGAGCTTCGGCGCGAAGTCGCGCACGAGGTAGGTGTGCGGCATCACGACGAACGCGGGATCGAGCGCGCGCACGGCTCGCTCCATCGCATCGGCATAAGCATCGGGCGTGTACTCTGAGAGCTTCGGGTTTTCTACCGAGACGACCCGTTCGACCTTGTAGCCCGCGACCTGCTGCGCCAGCCCAGCGTCCGCCGCCAATACGACGGCGGTCACTGGCTGCTGCAAGCTCGCGCCCAGTTGCTGCCCCGCAGCGATTGCCTCGAAGGTCGTCTTATTGAAAACGCCGTCCCGGTGTTCAGTGAAAATTAAGATTCCGTTTGGCATAAATAGCACTCAGCAATCAGCACTCAGCAATCAGCAAAGACAGCCTCTCTTGTTTGGCTGAATGCTGATGGCTGATGGCTGAATGCTCCTAGATCACCCTCGCCTCGCTCCGCAGCTTCTCCGCCAACTGCGCCGCGCCCGCCTTGGCGTTGCCGTCGCCGAGAAACTGAGTCTGCTTGGTCTTTTCGGGGAAGTAGATTTTCATGATCTTCTGGCTCGCCGCGCCTTCGGTCGTCGCGGGCGCGACTTCTTTGATCTCTTTCTTCTTCGCCGCCATGATGCCTTTGAGCGTCGCGTAGCGAATCTGACTGATACCCGACTGAATCGTCAGCAGC
>JAVXVR010000506.1:0-10213 GCA_032230165.1 Acidobacteriota bacterium
TCACGCATCCTATTCATCGCCTTTTATCGTATCGCCGCGCGGCGCGCGCGCATGCCATTAAGTTCGCCATCGAAGAAAGCCGGGAAGTTAGATGTTGAAGCCTCGCACGCTGCGTCTCGTCGTCCTCACGATCCTCTGCGCTCAACTCGTCGCGTGGCAACACCCTGTCTCGGCACAGGTCGCGACGAGCGGCGCGTCGCCCGTCGTCGGGAAGACTGACGCAGGAGAAGCCGCCGTACGTCGCAGCCAGACTTTCGAGATCGTGTGGCAGACGGTGAAGGACTACCACTTCGATCCGAACTTCGGCGGCGTCAACTGGGACGCGGTCAAGGCGGAGTTCGCGCCGCGCGTGGCGCAGACGCACACCGATAGGGAGTTGCACTGGCTGCTCCAACAGATGCTGAACCGTCTCGGTAAGTCGCACTTCGCCATCGTCCCGCCTGAAAGCATCCCCGCCTTGCCCGACGACGAGAGCGACACAGACGACGCAGAGGGTGCGGGCGACGCCGCGCAGAAGAAGAAGCCCGCGAAAGATAACCTCGACATCACGGAGCGTCTGACGCACGGCATCGGGATCGATCTGCGCGTCATCGGCGGCGCGGTCGTCATCACGCGCGTCGATGTGGGCTCGACCGCCGCGCGTGCGGGCTTGCGCACGGGCTTCGTTATCAAGAGCGTGGGCGGCGTGCCGGTCGGCAGGATTTTGCGGGAGATGGATCAGGAGGTCGTCTTCCAGCCCGCCGTGCGTCACCAGATACCGGCGGAGATTCTCTACGAGCGCTTCAACGGCGAGCCCGACACTTCCGTCAGCGTCAGCTACCTCGACGCGCGGAACGTCTTGCGCCGCGTCGTCGTCAAGCGCGAGCGTCTGCGTGGCGAGATGTCTGCGCCGCTCCAGTCTTTCCCACCGCAGTTCGTCGAGTTCGAGTCGAGACGTTTGCCGAGCGGCGTCGGCTACATACGCTTCAACGTCTTCGCCCCGTCCGTGATGGACAAGTTCTGCGCGGCGCTGCGCGGGATGTCGGACGCGCCGGGCGTCGTGATCGATCTGCGCGGCAACCGCGGCGGGATTCTGGGGATGCTACAGGGCTTGGGCGGCTTGCTCGAAAGCCACGACGCCATCTTCGGCGAGATGCGCACGCGCGCGGGCGGCGCGATCTTTCGCGTCGCGCCCGCGCGCCACCCTTACGCGGGCGCGCTCGCCGTGCTCATAGACGAAGAGAGCCAGTCGGCGAGTGAGATGTTCGCGAGCGGCTTGCAGGAATCGGGGCGCGCCGTGTTAGTCGGCGAGCGCAGCGCGGGCGCGACGCTGCCTTCGGTCGCGAAGGAGTTGCCCACTGGCGCGATCTTGCAGTACGCCTTCGCCGACTTCGTCAGCCCTTACGGCAAAGTCCTCGAAGGTCAGGGCGTTAAGCCGGACGTGGCGGTCAAACTCGACCGGCGTTCACTGCTCGCGGGGCACGACCCACAACTTGATGCCGCCGCCGCGCTCATCGCGCCGGGCGCGGGCTCGACCGTGAGAGCGCCGACCTACGCCACCATAGAGCTGCCGGACGACGCGGAGACGGTCGTGGCGGGGCAGGGCGCGCGGAACGACCTGGCGGGCGGCGTCGAGCCGCAGGTCGCGTCCGTCATAGAAAGGTACGTCGAGGCGGTGGGGGGGCGCGCGGCACTCGAGAAGATTACGAGCCGCGTCTCGACGGGCACGTTCGAGGGCACGTCCATGGGCGTCGCGACGGGCGGGACGGTCGAGATCATCGAGAAAGCGCCCGACAAAAACGTGATCCTGCTCGGCGTGCCCGGCGTCGGCGTCATGCGGCGCGGCTTCACGGGCGTTTACGGCTACGAGCAGTACGCGCTCGTGGGCTTCCGCGAGATCAAGGGCGCGGAGCTGGACGCCATGCGACTCTCTTCGGACTTCCGCTGGAGCCTCGATCTCAAAGAACACTACCCGAAGATGGTTCTGCTGGGGCGCGAACGTGTCGGCGACGCGGACGCGAACGTCGTCGAGGCGACACCGCCGCGCGGCTTCCCCTCGAAGTTCTACTTCGACGCGCAGACGGGTCTGCTACTGCGTCAGGACTCGATCTACTTCGAGGACTACCGCGCGGTTGACGGCATCCGCATCCCGTTCCGCATACGCAGCCCGCTCATCACGATCAAGCTCAAGGACGTGAAGCATAACGTCGCCATAGACGACGCCACGTTCGCCGAGCACAAAGACTGCTTCACGCAATAGCCCCTCTGGGCGCGCGCAAACGATCCGTCTTAATGATTCTTAGTTGATGCTGAGCGGGAACGGCTCGAAGCAGAGCAGGAAGACCGCGAGCGTGACGACGGCGATGAGGATGCGTGCGCGCCCCAGAGAATCTTCCTCGCGCGCGGCGCGCGGGTGCGGCAGGCGCAGCATGACGAAGAGCAGTATCACATAGACGAACCCGCTCGGCGCGTGGTGCCAGAGCCAGCCGAGCACCGCTAGAGCAGCCATCCCCGCGAATGCCGCGCGACCGATCCACCTGTGCGCGGGCTCACCCAGCACGGAGAAGACCGCGTGCCCGCCGTCGAGCTGACCCACAGGCATCAGGTTCAAACTCGTCACGAGCAGACCGATCCACGCCGCGAAGTAAAAAGGGTTCGGCGCGGCATTCGCGATGTCCATGTGCAAGGCACGTGCGAAGAGTCGCAGGAGCGGCGGATCGTTGAAGTAGATAACTGATCCGGCGTCCGCCGCGACTGCGCTTGCGACGGGCGGCGCGGCGTGCGTCGTTAAGATGGCGGCGAAGGCTATGGGGATGATGACGAGGAAGCCCGCGAGCGGACCCGCCACGCCGATGTCGAAGAGCGCGCGTCGCGTCGGGATGGGCGACTTGATCTTGATGAACGCGCCGAACGTGCCTGCTAAAAAGAGCGGCGGCGCGGGCAGAAAGAAGGGGAGCGTCGAGTCAACGCCGTAGCGCCGGCACGCGACGTAGTGCCCGGACTCGTGCGCGAGCAGGATCGAGAGCAGCGCGGCGGCGAAGGTCAAGCCCTGAGTAAGAAGCGCCGGGTGCGCCGAGGCATACCGGCAAATCTCCGCGACGGCGAGCACGTAGTAAGTGGGGACATAGGCGACATAGCCTAACAGGTGCGAGGGCGCGGCGAGGCTCGGCTCGACCTGAGCGTCTGAAGGGATCGCCTGCATGATCCCTGCGAAGGTGCAGGCGAGCGCGGTCAGCAGAAAGAGCGCGGCGCTTCGCGCCCACTCGCGCGCGGTCGGTCGTGCAGCCTGCCGGTGATAAATGATCGCGCCTGCTCGCGCGACGAAAGGTTGAATGGGTCGGAGGGTATCGGACATAAAAATAGTGACAAGTGACAAGTGACAGATGACAAGCAAGAATGAGAATTAGATTTGCTTGTCACCTGTCACTTGTCACTTGTCACTTCCTTTAGGGTGTGTCCGTGTCGTGACTCTCGCCGTCGGTCGAGAAGCCGTGTGCCTGAAGCTCCTTGCCGGGCTTGAAGCGGATGGTCTTGCCCTGCGGGATGGCGACCTCTTCGCCCGTGCGCGGGTTGCGCCCCACGCCGCGCTTGCGCGGCTTGACGATGAAGACGCCGAAGCCGCGCAGCTCGATCCGCTCGCCGCGCGCGAGCGCCTCTTTCATCGAGTGGAAGAGCGCGTCCACCGCCTGCTCTGCCTTCATCTTAGGGACGCCCGTGCGGTCGGCGACGCGGTTGACGATGTCGAGTTTAATCACGGCTCTTCAGTGCCTCCGTCCGATCGAGTTAATTTAAGTGATCATTGCGAATAGGACGCGCGCCGACCCAGCGTCCGATGATAGAGACGCGCGCGCGCGGCTGTCAAGGATGCGACCCCACGCGCGCCGCGCCGACACGCGCGTTGACAAAGCACTGTGCGCGCGGCAAACTCGAAAACAGTTCTCGCGCGCGTTGGATCGTCAGACAAAAGAAGAGTGGACGCAAGCATTAATGTTCGGACGTAAGCAAACGGCGGGACCGCGCTTCGGTCACATCACTTTCGAGGACGATCGCGACATTGAGGTGCAGCGTCTGGACGACGAGTCGCGCAAGCACTTCTGGTCAGAAGCACGCCTGCTTTTGCGCGATCTGGTCTTCGCGCTTCTCGTCGCCGCGCTCTTCGTCGTCTTCGTCGTGCAGCCCGTCAAGGTCGAAGGGACTTCGATGCTGCCGCGCCTGCACGACGGCGAGCGCATCTTCGTCAACAAGCTCGTCTATTACCACATCCCGAAACTTGAGCGCGGCGATATCGTCGTCTTCTGGTACCCGGACGATCCGGACAAGAGCTACATCAAGCGCGTCATAGGGCTCCCCGGCGAGTTGATGGAGATTCGCGACGGCGTGATCTACATCAACGGGCAGGAGTTGAAAGAGCCTTACATCGAGGCGGCGCGCAACGTCTCGCGCCTCAACCATGCGCCGATCCTGATCAAGCCGCACTACTACTTCGTCGCGGGCGACAACCGCGATCAGTCTTACGACTCGCGCTCGTGGGGGCTCGTACCCGAAAAGTACATCTACGGCAAGGCTCTCTTCCGCTACTGGCCCCTCTCGCAGGCGAGCGTCATCCGCCACGAGACAGACTACTCGCTCTCTTCGCCGCGTCTGGGCGCGCCGACGCCGGAGCCAGACACCGAAGAGGTCGCGCCGTGAGAAAGCACTCAGCAATCAGCCGTCAGCAGTCAGCCAAACAGAGAGCCGACTGTCCGACGCCGATGTATCTTGCTGAGTGCTGAATGCTGAGTGCTGAATGCTTGATTGGCTTAAGCCGCTCTTGATGATGTTCTACGCGCCCGCGCGCGGGATGGCGCTGGTGCGCGACCGCGCGTCGCTCGGGCAGGCGTCACTCATCGCGCTCGTCGCCTGCGCCGGTCGCGAGCTGTACGTCGTCGCGCCGCGCTTGACGAGCGTGATGGCGCTGCGCGAAGTCTTCGTGCTCTCGGCGTATGCGTTGATCGCGGTCGGTCTCTTCTTCGTGCCGATTGTGATCTTCGTCGCCAACCTGTTCGAGCGGCGCGCGAGTTTCGGCGTCGCCGTGCAACAGGAGTACGCCGCGCTCGCCTCGACGATGTTCTACGGCTGGGCGGCGGCGAGCCTCGTGGCGCTGCCGCTCGCGGTGCTTGCGCGCGTGAGCGGCGTCGAGGCGCAGACCTCGCTCGAAGCGCTCCAGAAGGGACAGCGTCTGTCGCAGCAGGTGCGTGCGGCGGGCGAGCAGGCAGACCCGCAGCAGGTCAACGAACTATTCGGGATCGCACTGGTGCTGCTGTTGGCGTTGCTGCTCTCGCCGTCCATAGTCTTCACCATCTGGGCGACGGTCGCGGTGCGCGAAGTGTTTCGCTTCTCCTGGGTGCGTTCGGCGGCGGTCGTCGCTTTAAGCGGCGTGTTGATGATCCCGGCTCTGTTCGTGATGGCGTTCCTCTTCAGCACGCTCTTCGGGTCGCCGTTCCTGCTGCTCCTCATGTTCTTTTTGCTGCGCGGCTACTTCGCCGAAGTCGTGCGCACGCAGCGCGCGCGCGCCTCTTTCCGGCAGAACCTCGAAGCCTCGACCTTGAACCCGGCGGACGCCTCCGCCCACTACAACCTCGGTCTCATACACCTCTCGCGCAAAGAACTCGACGCCGCGAGAGAGAGATTCAAGCGCGCCGTAGAGATCGACGCAGACGAAGTTGACTCGCACTATCAACTCGGTCGCATCAGCCGGATGCAGGGTCGCTTCGCCGACGCCATCGCGCATTTCAGCGAGGTCGTGACGCGTGCGCCCGACCACTCGCAGCACGAAATCTGGCGCGAGATCGGCGCAACCTATCTCGCCGCCGGACAGTTCGGCGACGCGCTCGACGCGCTGGAGCGTTTCCTCGAACGCCGTGAGTCGGACGCCGAAGGACTCTATTTGAAGGGTCGCGCCCTCGCCGGTCTGGGTCGCGCGCGCGAGGCGGCTGAGGCGATGCGCGCCTGCATCGAAGCCGTCAAGACCTCGCCCGCCTACAAGTACCGCGCCGAAAAACGTTGGCTCAACGAGGCGCAGCAGTTCCTGAGATCGCAGGCGTGAAGACTTCCGAATGCGTTCCGTCATTCAATCCACCTTGAAGGGGAGCAAGCCGATGCCGCGCATCCTCGTCGCCTTGATCCTCTCCGTCACTTTTCACGCCTCCGTGTGCTGTCAAGCACAAACCTCTTGCGGCGACTTCCAGAGAATGATCAAAGCGACGTACAACTTCAAACCGTCGTCGCTCTCGGCTGCGGAGCAAAGCGTTAAGAGCGAAGCGATGGATCGAGTTTGGAATTCCGTCAAAGCGAATCCGGCAGAACTGCTGCCATGCCTTCGCAAGTCTCTCGAAGACCCAAATGCCAACCTATGGTTTCGTTTCGACGGCAGTAACCTACTCGTTTCGCTCGACCCTTCGCCGGCTGCAAAAGCTCTGCTCGTACGCAACTATGCTGCCGCCGACTTGGACGATGTTGACCTCCGCGTCTGGGTAACGACTCTGGCTCGGCTCGGGATGGAGGGCGTCGATACGTCGGAGGCTGGCGCGCGATGGCTGTCTTATCCGAAGGGTCGATATTTTTTGCCTGAGCACGGCGCATACGAGGTGAAGAATTTCGAGGCTGCGCTCTACATCTACGGGAGCATGGACGAAGCGCAAGCTACCCCGGCTTTGCTCAGGATAGTTAATCAACCTACGCATCCGGGTCGCGCATATGCCCTCGCCCTTCTGACATCCCAAGCAACGACTGAATCACTCCGCGCCTTGAGGGAATTAGACGCCGCGAGCATCCACCCAAAACTTCAAGCCGAAGTGCGTACCTTTCTCGATAAACCCAAGCTGATAGAACCGCGCGTCAAACCGAAGACGAGTCGCGCAGAGTTTTTGAAGGCTTTCGAGAGGCTTTGTCAACGGCGATTCGAGTCAGTTCATGGAGTTAGTTGCGAAAGTGCCCGACGGCGAAAAAGATGTGGTGGCGGTGTTGAGGCAGGAAGATATACCGCTGGTCAGACGAGTCAGGCGGCACTTCATCGCCAGCGCCAACCCGCACGCCGCCGAATATTATGATAGCTTCACACAAATCTTGATGACGATGGTGTGGAAACCGGAATCGGCGAGGTGAAGATGGCAGAGTCAAAACACGCGTTGCTCGCGCTTGAAGATGGGAGGACATTCCGCGGTCGCTCGTGGGGCGCACAGGGCGAGGTGTGCGGTGAGATGGTCTTCAACACCTCGATGTCGGGCTATCAGGAGGTGTTGACTGATCCGTCCTACGCCGGGCAGATCGTGTGCATGACGTACCCGCTCATCGGCAATTACGGCGTGAACGCGGCGGACAGTGAATCGTCGCGCCCGTGGGTCGAGGGTTTCGTCGTGCGCGAGGCGAGCCGGACGGCTTCGAGTTGGCGTGCGGAAGAGACGTTAGACGCTTATCTGAAACGCTGGAACATTCCGGCGATTGACCACGTGGACACGCGCGCGCTCGTCCGTCACATCCGGGATCGCGGCGCGATGCGCGCGTGTCTCTCATCAATAGACGCGGACGAGCAGAGCGTGATTGAGAAAGCGCGGGCGTCGCAGCCGATGGAGAATAGAGAGCTGGCGAGCGTCGTCACCACGAAAGAAGCTTACGCAGTTCCGGCGGAAGGCGAAGAGCGTTTCCACGTCGTCTGCTACGACTTCGGCGTGAAGCTGAATTCCCTGCGCGAGTTCGCGCGGCTGGGGTGTCGTCTGACGGTCGTGCCCGCGTCGATGCCTGCGTCGGATGTGCTCGCGATGAAACCCGACGGGATTTTCCTCTCGAACGGTCCCGGCGATCCGGCGGCGATGACGGCGGTCGTCGAGGAGATTCGCCGCCTCGCGGATTCGGGCACGCCGACCTTCGGCATCTGCTTCGGTCATCAACTCCTGGGGCGCGCCTTCGGCGGCACGACCTACAAGCTCAGGTTCGGACATCGCGGCGGCAACCAGCCCGTGCGCGAAGAGTCGAGCGGCACAATCGAGATCACTTCGCACAACCACGGCTTCGCGGTCAGTGCCGCAAGCCTCCCCGCCGAGGTCGAAGTCACGCACATCAACCTCAACGACCAATGCGTCGAGGGGATGCGCCACACGCGCCTGCCAGTCTTCTCTGTCCAATACCATCCGGAAGCCGCGCCCGGTCCTCACGACGCCGAGCACCACTTCCGACGCTTCGTCGAGCTGATGGATTCAAGGCAAAAGTAAAAAGGAAAAAGGCAAAGGGGTAGAGCAGAGGGCAGAGGCAAGCGACAAGCATGATCAGTCGTTGCCGCTCTCATCTCGCTCTCACTTTTGCCTTTTTCCTTTTACCTTTTGACTTTTCTCATCCGCAGGCTTGAGAAGTGTGGCGACGAGTCCTTCGTCGCGCCCGCGATGCTCCATCCAGTGTCGGTAGGTGACGGAGATGACGGCGATGAGCGGGATGGCGAGAAAGATTCCGGCGACGCCCGCCAGCTCCGCGCCCGCCAGTATCGCGAGGATGACGGCGAGCGGGTGGAGATGTATGCCCTGCCCGATGATGCGCGGGTAGAAGACGTAGTCTTGCAGGATACGCAGCACGAGGAGGAAGAGGACGACCGCCGCAGCCGTGCCGCCGGAGTGAAAACTCGCGACCACCGTGGCGATGATCGCGACGGCTAGTGGTCCCGCGAGCGGGATGAACTCGAAGAATCCGGCGATGAGTCCGAGCACGAGCGCGTAAGGGACACCGAGCAGGATGAAGCCGATGGTGCAGATGAAGCCAATGAGCAGGCACGCGATGAGCTGCGCGCGAATGTAGGCGGCGAGCGCCGCATTAACGTCTTGGAACAGCTCGTCGCCGCGCCAGCGTAGCCGCCCGCGCGGAAGCATCTGCAAAGCCGAGCGGCGGAAGCTGTCGGCGTCTTTCAGGAGGAAGAAAGCGAGTATTGGGATCAAGACAAGCCACGGCACGTGCGCGAGCACGACCGGCACCGTGCTCGTCAGTGACGCTTGGACGTAGTCCTGCACGCCGGCAAAGCCGTTGCTGATGGTCTGCTTGACGGTCTCGCGCCAGCCCGGCGGGACGCGCTGGTAAAGTCTCTCCAAACTTTGCGCGCGCTCGGAAATGCCCTTGTAGTAAGTCGGGGCTTGTTTGCCGAACTCCGCGAACTGATCGCCAATCACGGGGAGCAGCAGGAAGATCGTGAGACCGATGGAGCCGAAGATGGCGAGATAGACGATGCCGATGGCGACGGGTCGCGGCATCAGACGCTCGCGACCGCGGAGCGTGAACGGGCGGTGCACCAGCTCGACGAGCGGCGCGATCAAATACGCGAAGAAGATCGAGAGGACGAGCAGCAGCAGCACGCCCTGCAACCGGTAGAGCGCCCAGATCGTCGCCACCATCGCGAGCACGACGAGGAGGAGGCGCAGGATGGCGCGCGTCTGCGCCCAACTGACAGAAGTCGCCACCGCCGACGCCGAAGCGGACGCTGAAGCAGCCGCCGTCTCGGCGACCTCTTTCATCTCCTCTTTCTCAGTCGTCTGCTCAGCCACGGAATGAAAGTATGAAGTATGAACGATGAACGATGAAGTGAAGGTGTGCTGCTTTTACTTCATCGTTCATCGTTCATACTTCATCGTTGCCTTTCAGTCATCGTCGTACTCGATGTTGGCGTGATCCATCTCCCACGTCGAGGCGGGCACCCAGACGAGCCCGCGCCACTCCTCGTCGGCGTTGATCAGTTGGAGGGCGGCGAGCGGCTGCGAGGGGTTGCGCTCGACGCGCAAGACCTCCACCACCGCCTCGAGCCTCACCTTCGGCTCGTCCTCTTCCATGACGGAGAGCTGCACGCGGCTGCCGACCTGCGGCAGTTGATGCAGGTGCACGAGCGCGCCTTCGGGTCCGACGTTCTCCGTCTCGCCCTCCGCCACGACGTGCGCGCCCGATTCCTCGTCGTCCCACTCCGCTCGCACCGGAAAGTACGCCACGTAACGCTGCCCGATTCGCTGCTCAGCTTGCGTCATAAATAAAAGCCGTGACGAGTGACAAGTGACAAGTGACAAGCAAGACCTTCGGCGGCTTTGCTTGTCACTTGTCACTTGTCACTTGTCACCCTCCTTTTCATTCTTCTTCCTGTGCGCGCAGTCGCTCGATGACGGAGAAGTCTTCGAGCGTGGTCACGTCGCCCTTGACCGCGCCGCTCGCCGCCAGCTCGCGCAAGAGTCGGCGC
>JAVXVR010000541.1:0-7819 GCA_032230165.1 Acidobacteriota bacterium
CCGTCTGGGAAGCGGTCGTTGCGCCCGAAACGTTTGCGGCGTTGAAGTCGCGTCTGCAAATAATCTCTTCGCAGCGGTTCGACGGGCGGACGCGCGTGCGTGTGATCTCTAAGGATGCGCGACCCGGCGAAGAGTTCACACACGCGACGCCGACGCTCGAAGATTATTACTTCAACGTGGTCAGCCGGACGGGAGAGCGCGAGTCGAGATGAGAAACTCCGCGCGCACGGCGCTCGTCGCGATCTTTCAGACGGAAGTGCGGCTCAACTCGAAGCGCGTCATCCCATACGCGATGGCGCTTTTGTGCGGCGGAAACGCCCTGCTCTGGTGGGGCTGGGGACCTGCACAGAGCCGCGGCTGGGCGACGAACAGCGAGGCGTTCATCACGGGAATGCTCCCGGTCTTCTCCTTCATGACGCTGCCACTCTTCACCGCAGTCATCATGGGAGACCCTGTGGTGAGAGATTTCCGCGCGGGCGTGACTCCACTGATTTTTTCCAAGCCCGTCAGTCGCGCCCAGTATCTCCTCGGAAAATTCTCCGGCAACTTCTTCGTGCTCGTCTGCTGCCAGATGGCTTTCCCTCTGACGCTCTTCGTGCTTCAGTGGTTCCGCAAGCCCGGCATGCTCGTCCAGCCTGTGCGCGTGCTCCCTTACTTCAAACACTTTCTGGTTCTCGTCGTCGTCTCACACCTCGTGCTCGCGGCATTCTACTTCGCCGTCGGGACGCTCACGCGCAACGCCAAGCTCGTTTACGGCTTAGCTGTCTCCTTCTATCCCATCTACATCGCCTATCAGGTGGTCTTACTCAAGAGCCTGCCCTCCCGCTGGCGCGTCGTGCTCGATCCTCTGCTGATGAACTGGCAGACGGAGGCGACAAGGGGGCGAAGCGCGGAGTGGCTCAATCAGTTGGCGGTCAGCTACGACTCGGACGCGATCTTGAACCGCGCGTTCATGATGCTCATCGCTGCTACTGTCCTCGCGATCCTTTACGCGCGCTTCGCGAGAGTCGAGCGCGCCACCGGCGACGAGAGCCGTGGGCATCTCTCGCTCGTCGATCTCTCGGCGGAAGGCGACAGACTTTACAACGACGCGGAGGACAACAGAGCGGCGCGCGGCAGCCAGTCCGAAACCTTCATCTCTCAAGCGAAGGTGTCGCTCCCCACGGTCAACGTCGCTGTGGGCCCGCGCGCGAATCTCGCTAAACTGTTCGCAGCGGTAGGCGTGGAGTTTCGTCTGCTGAGAGCCGAGCGCAGCCTCATCGTCTTCGTCGTGCTGGCGATCTTCTTCTCCAATCTGGAGCTCTCTTTTTACAAGGTCGTCGCTGAAGGTTCATTCTCCGCGGCTTACGCGGGCGGCACGGCGCGGGGCTTGACGCTCTTCCTCGTTGGCATGATCGTCTTCTACACGGGCGAGGGCGTCCACCGCGACCGCGAGCTGAGGATCGAACCCGTGCTGTGGAGCGCGCCCGCGCCTAACTTCGTCCTGATTCTCTCGAAGTTCTTCGCCACACTTCTGCTCACACTCTCCCTGCTCGTGCTGGTCGCGCTCGTCGCCGTCTGTGTGCAACTCCTGCGGGGGCACACGCCAATCGAACTCTCGGCTTACCTTAAAGTCTATTCGGTGATTCTGCTGCCAAGCGTGGTCTTCATCGCCGCCGCATCGGTGGCTTTGAACGTCCTGCTGCGTGATAAATACCTCGCCTACGCGGTGAGCATAGGCACGGGCGTAGGGCTGTTCTACCTCTACGGTCAGGGCTATAACCACTGGCTCTACAACCCTCTGCTCTATCAATCATGGACTTACGCTGACCTGCCGGGCAGTGGGAATAGCCATACTCAATTCTTGCTGCACAGAATCTACTGGCTCGCGGTGGCGTGCTTCTGTCTCTCGCTCGCGCACCTCTCTTTCCGTCGCAAGTCGGCGCGCGGATTATGGGTTGACGGCAGAGTCACGGGCGCAGGCTGGTCAACTCTGGCAACAATAGTTTCGGCAGCCGCTGCCGTAAGTATCGCCTTCATCTCGTTGGCGCGTTGACTCACACGACCGCGCGCTTTTCGCCGCCGCAAAAATTCTGGGTTATAGTAGAGTCAGTTTCCCCATTCAGAGATCGCGAACGAGCAGGGCATGACTCTACAGGACAAGCTCGCCAATCTGCCGACTTCGCCCGGCGTCTATCTGCACAAGGACGACGCGGGCAAGATTATCTACGTCGGCAAGGCGAAGAATTTGCGCAACCGCGTGCGCTCCTACTTCCAGTCGGGGCGCGGGCACGACTCGAAGACCCGCCAGCTCGTCCGCAGAATCGCCGATCTCGAATTCATCGTCACCGACAATGAAGTCGAGGCGCTCGTGCTTGAATCGAACCTCATTAAGAAGCACAAGCCGCGCTACAACGTCGCGCTCAAGGATGATAAGCAGTACCCGCACCTGAAGCTGACAGTCAACGAGGCTTTTCCCCGCGTCATGATCACGCGCCGCATCCAGCGCGACGGCGCGCTCTACTACGGACCGTTCCTCCCCGCGTCCCTCGCGCGCCGCTCGATCGATCTCATCAACCGCACGTTTCAGCTCCGCACCTGCGACATAGAGATCGACGGGAAACTGCCGCGCCCGTGCCTCGAATATCACATCAAGCGTTGTCTGGGTCCCTGCGTGAAGGGCTTGTGTACGCCCGAAGAGTACGCCGAGTCTGTGCGCGACGTGAAGATGTTTTTGGAGGGCAGGAACAAAGAGCTAGCCGACGAGTACGAGGGTCGGATGCTGAAAGCTTCCGAGGAGATGAAGTTCGAGCTGGCGGCGAAGTACCGCGACCTGCGCAAGACCGTCCTCGCCGTCTCCGAGCAGCAGAAGATGGCGACCTCACCTGATCGCGACGTGGACATCTTCGGCTACTACCGCGAGGGCGCGCGCCTCGCTTTGCAGCTCTTCACCATGCGTGAGGGCAAGATCGTCGGTCGGCGCGAGTTCTTCTGGGAAGATTTACCTGCTGACGACGAGTTCGACCCGGCGAAGTTTTTAGGCGAGGTGCTGACGCAGTACTACTCGACCGACTACGTGCCGCGAGAGGTTCACGTGCCCGTGGACTTCGAGGATCGAGAGCTGCTGGAAAAAGTTCTGACCGGGCGTAAAGGTCGGCGCGTGCGGATACTCGACCCGCAGCGTGGCGAGAAGCGCGATCTCGTGTCGCTCGTCGAGAAGAACGCACAGATCGCTTTCGAGCAACGCTTCCGCGTGCTGAAACCCGACATGGAGCGCGTGCTCGAAGAGTTG
Organism: Acidobacteriota bacterium; assembly: GCA_032230165.1. GTDB lineage: Bacteria > Acidobacteriota > Blastocatellia > Pyrinomonadales > Pyrinomonadaceae > JAIVGV01. Next base: position 3,272 of record JAVXVR010000541.1, read on the forward strand.
CAGGAGACTTTGGAGCTGCCGCGCTTTCCCTCGCGCATCGAATCCTTCGACGTGTCGAACATCTCCGGTGCGGAGAACGTCGCCGGGATGGTCGTGTGCGAGAATGGCAAGATGAACCGCGCCGCCAAGCGCACCTTCCGCATCCGTACGGTCGAAGGCTCGAACGATCCGGCTTCGATGCGCGAGGCGGTCTTTCGCCGCTACCGACGCCAGCTCGACGAGAACCAGCCGCTCCCAGACCTCGTCATGATCGATGGCGGCAAGGCGCAACTCGGCGCGGCTGCCGACGCGATGCGCGAACTGGATTTGGAAGCGATCCCGATGATCGGCGTGGTCAAGCCCCCGCGCCGGCACAACGAAGTCTCGCACCTTTTACTCAAAGGTCGCGAGCACGATCCCATCTATCTCGATTCTCATTCGCCGGTCTTACGTCTCATCCAGATGATCCGCGACGAGACGCACCGCGCCGCCGTCACCTACCACCGCAAGCGGCGCGAGATACGCGACTTCACCTCGGAGCTGACGGAGATTCCCGGCATCGGCGACAAGCGCAAAAATAAGTTGCTCCGCAACTTCGGCTCGATCACGCGCATCGCACAGGCTTCCGTCGAAGAGCTTGCGCCCTTCGTCGGTCGCCAGACCGCCGCGGAGATCGCCGAACACTTCTCGCGCCAGCGCGCCCTCGCCGGAGTCGAAGAGGCGAACGCCTCGCCGCCGATAGATGTTGAGACGCGGCTCGACGATCCGGAAGGCGACGCCACAGATTTACAACCGATCCGCTCGGTTGATCATCGCGGCGAGGTGCTTAAGCGCAAGAAGTCCACGCGCAAGCGCGGCGAACGCTCGACGAACCCGCACGGCGTCAAGCGCGAGAAGTTGTCGGGTGAAGGAGGTTGATCAACTTGTGCGCGCCTTTCCGCGTTCTTCCCGTCGGCGCGTTCGCTTGCGGCTCGACCGCGACGCCGTGCACGTACACCATCTCGCCGCCGAGCCAGCCGGAGATCGTGATGAGCACGATGCCGACGACGGAGAGCAGCAAGGGAATCGTCATGCTGCCTCCCACCCAACTCGCGCCCCGCGTCGTCCGCAAATAAAAGTCTGCGGCGAAGACGACGAGCGCGATGACGTTGAGGCGCGCGTGCCAGTCGGCGAGCTTTTTGACCTCCGCGTCTTTGATCGAGAGCCAGTCCACGATGCCGGGCACTGCCGCCGCCGCCGCGCCGATAGTGCCGCCGAGCAACGTGTAGAACGCGATCCAGTCTCGCCACACCGGATTACCGCGCCACAGATAGATGAGGTCTGCGACGAGTGAAAAAATCCAGAGGGCTATTGGGAACGGGATGAGCATCGGGTGCACCGGATGCCTGCCCATGCTTGCCGGACTTGCCATTGATTGTTCTCCTTACTCACTGCCGCGCCATCGTCTCAGTGGTCGCGGCTGTCCGATTCAACCCTCCGGGCGGGAGGTGACGACAGAGTCGCGCTGCCTCCCCACCCGAAGGGCGGCTGGAAGTTTACGCGTTTCCCCCCGTCGTAAACTTCAGCCTGTGATACCGCAAATCTCTTCGAGCCTGCGCTACAACGACTTCAGGAACTCGACCAGATCGTTCTTCTCCTGATCGCTCAGGTTCAGGCGCTTGAAGCTGTTGTAGTGGTTGACTACATCGAGCAGGGTCGCGAAGCGCCCGTCGTGATAGAAGCCGCCCTTCGTGTGCGTGAAGAGTCCGCGCAAGGGTGCGGTGCGGTATGTTTTATCGGGCGAGCGGTTCGCCTGGAAGTCGTCTATGCCGATGTCCGCAGGCTTGTGCGCGTTCCAGCCGGGCTCTGTGAAGAGCGGCGGGACGTGACACTGCGCGCAATTCGCTTTGCCTTTGAAGATCGCTTCGCCGCGCGCGGCAGCCGACGCGTCGAAGCTGCCCGCGGGCGGCACGGGCGCGGGGATCGCGAGTTGGTAGAACTGTAGCGCGGCGAGTTTCGGCGTCACCATGTCCGTCGCGCTCCGACGGTTGCCGAAGCCTGCGCGCGCGGCGACCGGATACTTCTTCGCGTCGTCCAGACGCTCGTCGAAGAACGTGCCCTGACCTTGCAGCTCGAGGTTGGCGACGAAGGCGTTCCAGTAGGTGACCGTGCCCCAGCCGCCCGTCCAAGTGTGCAGGTTCACGCCCGCCATCCCGAAGGCGGGCGGGATGAGCGTCGCGGCGGGCTTGCCGTCGGGACGAAAAGCCTTGCCGTCCAAGTTCAACTCGGCGTCGAACTTTCCGGGTCCCCAACTGGCGAGCACTTTCTTGACGGTCGGCTCGTCAACTTTCAGAAGGTTCGTGAAGACGTTCAGGTCTGGCGAGAGCGAGATGATCGCGCCCGTGTTGAGATCGCGGTTCGCCCAGCCGTCGAGACGGTGTCCGATGCCGGGCGCGAACGCATCGTCCACGGTCGAGTGACAGACGGCGCAACTGAGACCGATAGTTTTCAAACTCCCGTCGGCGTTGAACGTTCCTCGCACGCCGAGGACGGCGTTGAGTTTGATGAGCGCGAGCGTCGTCGCCGGGTCGTCCAAGTTGACCTCGCCGCGCTTGACCTGCTCGACGAGCGCGGCGGGCAGCGCGTCCATGTCAACTTTCAAACCGACGGCGAGCGCGGTCTTCGGGCTAACGCCACCTCCGACGCCGCCGTGATTCGCGCCTTCGATGGCTTTGTGGAGTTGAAGCTTGTCTGTCCAGAACGCCTCGTCGCCGAAGGTGTCGAAGCGAAAGATTTGTCGCCCCTGATCCATCATCTGCCGCGCGTTGTCGTCGATGCGGCTGTCGAACGCGACAGCCCTCTGCGAGCTGCCCGTCATGCCTCTGTCGCGGCTCGACTGCGCGCGACCCCACACGCCGACGTAGAGCAGACCGGCGGCGAAGACGAGCAATGTGATGATCTTCAAAGTGGTGAGGCGCGTGCGTGTCCCCGCCGTCGTGGCATTCCGACCAGTGTTCTCGTTCATGGTTGGGCTTGCCTCCTTTCAGGAGTCAGTGAAGACGAATTAAATTCGCGAGCCGAGCCTTCCGAGGAGTTGAAAGTCGGGCGCGGTGGAAAAGTTTGCGCTCCCGTTTGCGCGGGCTCGCCGGTATACTGCTAAGATAAAGCTCAGAGCAATTTTAGGAATCGTCCTAAAACTAAATTCGTGTTAGGGTACGCCCTAAAATAGAATCTGTAAAGGGGAAATTCAAAGGGATGGCAATTCCGAACGGGCGTGAGGGGTTGAGGTTCGCTTGCGACTGCGTCTCGGCGAGACGCGGTAGCTGTAGTGATCCGTGGGCGGGCATTGCGAAGAACAAGCTGCTTCCCGATGGAACGAAGGAGGAGATCGTCAACCTCGTCGCCGACGAGCCGCGGACGATCTCGCAACTCGCCGAGGCGCTCTCGCTGTCGCCGCCGAGCGTCCACGCGCATATCAGCGACATGATGCGAAGCGAGTTGCTGCGCGAGTCCGAGGAGTGGGAAAAGCAGCACCCGACCGAGCGTTACTACGAGCCAAACTTCCCCGTAGTCAAGGCGGACGAGAAAGCCGAGTTTGAAAAACTCTGCGGCGAGATGGCGACGCAGGTCGCAGACCTCTTCGCGCGACAACAGCCGCAACTCGAACGCGCCTACGCGCGCACAGACCTCGCCGCGCGCGGCTGGAGCTTCGCCGACGTGGCGCACTACCTCTTCGCGCGCGTCCAGCGCGAGGCGCGCACACTGCTCGAAGGGCGCGGACGGCTGCCGCCGCCTAGCGCGCACCGCAACGGGGCGGAGTGGGTCTTCTGGGCTGAGCAGCCGGGGACGGACGAGGGCGAGTCTGAGGCGGGATAGTGGCTGTCCGGCGTTCGCGCCTTTCACCAGCACATCACCGATTACTGAAACAGGGGCAGACGATCATGAAGACTGACAACGGCGCGAGCACTTCCGTCTGGATGGCGACCGCCGACACGCCGCGCGAGGGGCGTCTCGCGGAAGACTTGGACGCGGACGTGTGCATCGTCGGCGCAGGCATCGCCGGGATGACGACCGCCTATCTGCTTGCGCGCGAGGGACGGCGCGTCGTCGTCTTGGACGACGGCGCCATCGCGGGCGGCGAGACGTGCCGGACGACCGCGCACATCGTCAACGCGCTCGACGACCGTTACTACGAGCTGGAGGATTTATTCGGCGCGGAGGGCGCGCGCCTCGCGGCGGAGAGCCACACGGCGGCGATCGAGAAGGTCGCAGAGATCGTCGAGCGCGAGCAGATCGATTGCGACTTCTCGCGACTCGACGGCTACCTCTTCGTCCCCGCAGGCGACGACGCGAAGATTCTCGACGATGAACTCGCCGCCGCGCACCGCTGCGGTCTCACGGGCATCGAAGCGGTCGAGCGCGTGCCCGGTCTCTCGTTCGACACGGGTCGCGCGCTGCGCTTTCCCCGTCAAGCGCAGTTCCACATACTCAAGTACATCGAAGGGCTGGCGCGCGCGATAAAACGCGATGGCGGGCGTATCTTCATGGAGACGCACGCAGACGAGATCGAAGGCGTTGACGACGAGCAGG
>JAVXVR010000627.1:0-3111 GCA_032230165.1 Acidobacteriota bacterium
CGCTTCGACCACTTCGTCCAAGTAGCAGATCGCGCCGTTACGAACTGCCGCCGTCAGTGGTCCATCGTGCCAGATCGTTTCCTCGCCTTCGAGCAGGAAGCGACCGACCAGATCGGTCGAGGACAAGTCTTCATGGCACGCGACGGTGATGAGCGGTCGGCGCAGACGCCAAGCCATGTGCTCGACGAAGCGGGTCTTGCCGCAGCCCGTGGGACCCTTCAACATCACGGGCAAGCGCGCCGCGTGCGCCGCCTCGAACAACTCGACCTCCTGAGAGACGGCGAGGTAGTAAGGCTCGTCTGTGACGACGTACTCTTCGATGGCTCGTTCCATAATTAAGTCCGGGATCATGAGACTAGTGCCAAAAGTTTAGGAATAAGGGTAGAGGGGTAATACTGTGTTGCTTATCTCTCATCCACCTTATAAATTTGATTTAGATTAATATAGAACTCGCTTACATACTTAACCTTGTACCAACCCCCGCCTATTTCTGCTATTACGGTAACTTCCTCGAAATCGCCACTGGGGTAATGCACCTGATATTTGCGACCAACAAGTAATTTCATAGCGGGTCTCCTTTAAGACTTTATTGCGGCTGGCTGATGTCGCGCCGTTTCGGGTATCCTAGATGATTGAGTCAGCAATCAAGTTTCTCGCTTGAGAGAGCATCTTAACATTCGCCGTGAAAGCGCGGCAAACGGGCATTTTTAGCGGGTTTTAAGTGTTATGAAGATCGCAGTGGCAATGAGCGGCGGCGTTGATTCTTCGGCGGCGGCGGCGGTGTTGAAGGAGGCGGGGCACGAACTCGTCGGCTTCACGATGCAGTTGTGGAATCAGCGGCGCGGCTTGAGCGTGGACGCCGACGGCGAGCCTCTGCCCTCGCGCTGCTGCTCGCTCGACGACGTGTACGACGCGCGGCGCGTGGCGGAAGAGTTGGGCTTCCCTTTCTACGTCCTCAATCTCGAAAAAGATTTCGAGCGCGATGTGGTCGCGCCGTTCGTCGCGAGTTACCTCGCGGGCGAGACGCCGATCCCGTGCGTCGCGTGCAACAGTCGTCTGAAGTTCGCGTCGCTCGACCGTCTCGCGCGCAGCCTTGGCTGCGACAAGGTGGCGACGGGACACTACGCGCGCGTGGAATACGATGAGCAAGCTGATCGTTATCGTCTGCTGCGCGGGTGCGACGAGCGTAAGGATCAGACCTACTTTTTGTGGGAGCTGACGCAATCGCAACTCTCGCACGCGATGTTCCCGCTCGGCGAGATGTCGAAACCGGAAGTGCGCGAGATCGCGCGCCGACACGATCTGGCGGTCGCGGAGAAGGCGGAGTCGCAGGAGATTTGCTTCGTGCCCGACGGCGATTACGCGGGCTTCATAGACCGCTACCTCGACTCGGAAGGCAGGAGCGACGATGCGCCGGGCGCGGGCGAGATCGTGGACACGAGCGGGCGCACGGTCGGCGAGCACGCAGGGATTCATCGCTACACGGTCGGGCAGCGTCGCGGGTTAGGGTTGTCGGCGGAGAGACCTCTGTACGTCGTGCAGATCGACGCGACGCGCAGACGCGTCGTCGTCGGCGGAGACGAGGAGCTGTTGAGCCGCGAGTTCACGGCGGCGGGCGTCAACTGGATCGCGTTTGACGAGCCGGCTGATCCGGTGCGTGCCGAGGTGCGCGTGCGCTATCGGCATGAAGCCGCGCCCGCGACCGTCGAGATGATCGGGGACGGGCGCGCGCGCGTGGTGTTCGATGAGCCGCAGCGCGCGATCACGCCGGGACAGGCGACCGTCTTTTATCGCGGCGAAGAAGTTCTGGGCGGCGGCTGGATCGCGCGGGCGGCGCGCTGAATCAAGGACGGAATAAAGCGCGGAAGAGTTTGACAGGATTGACAGGATTGACAGGATTTAAGAAAGAAAGAGATGGGAGGAGTGAACGGGTTATGCCACTCGCTTCTCCCATTTGTCTTTCAAATCCTGTCAATCCTGTCCATAAGCTTTTAATTTCGGCTATAACCTTTCCGCTCATTCACTCGTAATAACACCGCGCCCGCGCCCCGACGAGTTGGAGGCGCGGGCGACAAACTTTAATCGCAGGTTTATTAACCATCATGGCAATGTCACGCGCACGCAAAGCAACACTCTGGATCGTCGGCATTATCGTCGCGCTCGCGGTCGTCTTGGGCGTCTGCTTCGCCGTCCTCTACGCGGCGTTCAATAACGAGCCGACCGTCAAAGACAACAGCGTCCTCGTCCTCAACGTCGGCGGCGCGCTCCCCGACTACGTGGCGGAAGACCCTTTGAACCGCCTGCTCGGTCGCGACGAGCGTTCGCTCTCGAGTCTGCTCTTGCAGCTCCGCAAGGCGAAGGCTGACAAGCGCGTCGGCGCGGTGCTGCTCGACATAGACATCATGGGGACGGGCTGGGGCAAGGCGGAGGAGATACGCGACGCCATCGCGGACTTCCGCGCGTCGGGCAAACCCGTCTACGCCTACATGGAGTACGGCGCGAACAAGGAGTATTACGTCGCGACCGCGTGCGACCGCATCTACGTTGCGCCCATCGGCGATCTGGCGGTCGTCGGGCTGGCGGCGGACGTGATGTCGCTCGGTGGCTCGCTCGATAAGCTCGGCATCAAGGCTGACTTCTACCAGATCGGCAAATACAAGACCGCGCCCGAACAGTACACGCGCAAGGAGATGTCGGAGGCGAACCGCGAAGTCTTAAATTCCGTGCTCGACGATTTCTTCAACCGCTTCGTCGCGACTATCAGTGCCACGCGGCACAAGTCCGAGGCAGACGTGCGCGCGATCATAGATCGAGCGCCGCTGCGCGCCGACGAAGCCAAACAGGCGGGCTTGATCGACGACGCGAAGTACCGCGACGAGGTCGAAGACGAGTTGAAGAAGCGACTCGGCTACAAGGACTCGGACAAGCTGAACATCGTACACGAGTCGGAGTACCGACGGGTCGAGCCGGAATCTTTGCATCTTAACGAAGGCGAGCGCATCGCCATCATCTACGCTTCGGGCGCGATCACTTCGGGTCGCTCGACGAGCGGCGGGGCGTTCGGCGGCGAGCAGATAGTCGGCTCGGACACGGTGGCGAAAGCCTTGAGGG
>JAVXVR010000050.1:0-4309 GCA_032230165.1 Acidobacteriota bacterium
CCTGCTCGACCGAGAAGCCGCCGCGATAGGGCGTCTCCCACGGGTCGCGCACGTCAGGGTAGAGCCCTGCGTCGTAGAGCACGCGGCGCAGAGACGCTTCGTCGCGCGGGTAGTCGCCCGAACGCTCGTAGCGCACGGAGATCGCGCGGCGCGCGCTTTTGAGTTCTTCTTCGGCGAGCTTAGCGAAGATGTTTGACTGATCGGTCTCGTAGTCGCTGCCGCCGAAGAAGTTGGGCTCGTAGTCGTCTTCGCGTTGCAAGAGAAGCTCCGCGACCAGATCGAGATCGGGCGTAAAGCTCTTCGACGTGTCGAGCCGTTCGAGATCGCGCAGCGTATAGCCACCAACCGAGTCGTCGCCGTACCAGAAGGAGCGGAACTGATCGTAGAAGCCGTATGATCTGCCAAACTCCTGCTCGGTACGCGCGCGCTCCTCGACCGCCTTGTCGAAGACGACGACGCCGAGCGCGCTCTCGGCTGAGCGACCCTGCGCGTTCTTCACCACGAAGCGCGCCGACGCTTCCTCGCCCGGCTTGTAGGTGGCGCTGCCGAACTTCACGTCGAGACTTAGCTCGCGGTTGCGTGGGTAGATGACGGTGCGCGTGCCTTTGACGAAGTCGCTGCTGTAGCTGCCCTCAGGGATCGCGGCGGTATAGGCGGCGACCGTGACGCGGTTTTGGAAATCGGGCTGGTAGGGAAGGCTCAGAGTGGCGCGACCCGACGCGAGCCGAACCGTCTCGGCGTGGAGCGTGCGCTCGCCCGCGACCGCTTCAACGACGACTTTTAGATCGGGCTTGTTCGAAGTGATCTCCGCCTCGATTGATTCGCCCGCGCGGTAGATCGACTTGTCGGTCTTGACGCGGATGATGGTGCTATCCGCGAGCCAGAAGTCTTCGTCAAGAACGCCCGCGCGCCCTGTGCGGTCGCTTGCCTTGAAGCGCAGCGCGAGTTCATCTCCGTCGTCGAGCCACGTCGGCGCGCTCATCATCACCTTCGCCACGCCGAAGCGGTTCGTCCGCACGGTCTTGGCGAGGGACTTCTTGCGCGCGCGCGAGGCATTGTCTTTTGAAGCCTGATCTTCGTCGGGCTTATCCTCGATCTTTACCTCGCACTGTGCGGGCGTGCCGTCGGCGTATGAAGTGGCGACGTAGAACTGGAGCGGGAGCGCGCGCGTCTGCCGCGTGTTTCCTTGCGTGACGTAGATGTGTATGGGGTCGCGCGTGACGCGCAGGCGGAAGCGACGTTGCTCCGTGCGGTTGGTCGTCGGGTCTGTGACGTAAGCGGCGAAAGTTAAATCCTCAAAGCGCTGCCAGGAGCTTTCGGCAAGCCCGGCGTGAGCCTTTGAGAGATCGACGCGCGCGAGAAAGCGACCCGCCTCGTCCAACTCGCCCTCGTATTTATCTCCCTCCTCGATGTCGTACTTCTGCGCCGCGTAGTTCCAACGACGCTCGGTCTCGCGCACGACGCGGACGTGACCGCGCCGGACGGGCTGACCGAAAAGATAGTCGGCGCGCACCTCAACCGCAGCCTGCTCGCCGCGCAGGTAGTAGTCGCGGTCGGGCTTCGTCGCGACGGTGAAGTTCGGCAACTCGTAGCGACTGATCTTGACCTGAGCCCGACCCGTACCGTTCGCGTCGCCGTACTTGTCCTCGTCCAGCTCGAACGTGACGGAGTAGTCGCCCAGACGCGTGTTCTCAGGCAGCTTCCAGTCACAGCTTGCGACGCCGAAGCGCGATGTCTTGAGCGGCGCGTTGAAGACGGTCGTGTTTTCAGGGTCTTCGATCTTGAGCGTGCCTTCGGCGTCTGAGAGCGCGTGGTCGGTGTTCGTCACGACGAGCGCGCGCAGGTGCATCGTCTGACCGGGCTGGTAGAGCGGCTTGTCCGTGCTGACGAGGATGCGTATGCGTCGGTCGAGGTCGAGACTGTCGGATGCCTCCTGCACAAAGCCGCCGAGCCGACCCGTGATACTCAGTTCGATGTCGTCGTCGGGAAGCGAGCGTGGGAGTTGAAAGTCGAGCGAGGCGTAGCCCTCTGAATCAGTCTCGCCGTGCGCGGTAATCTTCTGCGTCTCGTCCTTCGCGGGGTCATCGTAAGCCGCTTCCCCTTCGAGCTTCACGCCGCCGACGCCGCGCTCTGTGAGCGGGTGCGAGGCGCGCACGCGAACGCGCAGCAGTTGCCCCTCGTGCACGCGCTGCGAGGTGGCGACTCTCAGCTCAAAGAGATCGCGTGTGATCTCGGAGAGCGAGACGGCGCTCCCGACCGTGTTGAAAGCCGACGACGACGGGTCTGCCTCGATGCGGTAGCGCAGGCGATACCAGAGCAGCTCGCGCCGTCCGGGGTATGTGCGCGCGGAGTCGGGGATCGCAAGCTGGCTCTCGATGCGACTCCCGCCGCGCTTCAACACGACATCGACGTGCGCGCGTGAGACGACCGCGTCTTTGGGATCGAGCAGCTCGAAGCTGATGTGCGCGTTGAGCGCGCCGTCCGCCGCGTTCTCGACGGCGAGAGAAACTTTGCCCGTGTTGTCTGCGAGCGTGAAGCGCGTCGCGGCTTCATCAACCCTGATCCAACTGCCGGGCTGCGCGCTGGTGGCTGTGACGACGACGAGCGGGACGACGCAGAGACACACGAGTAGGCAGTGTAGAAGCGAGAGCCATCTACGGTTCATGGGGCACCTCCGTCTGTGCGCGTGTGATGCGCGTCGAGAGTGCGCGCGTTGTAGCAGCGAAAATTTTTTTACGCGAAACAACCACGACGCCGCGCGCGCGCAACCAACGATCAACGCGCGCGCGTTCGTGTGTCTCCCCGACAAAAATTCTTTCCGAGCGACAGCGTATCCTTTCCACCCCTTCGCGGTCATACCTAGTGGCTGAAGAGTTTCCTAAACGGGACGCGAGCAGACAGGTTGCCAGACGAACAGACAGACGAGCGCTTGCTCGTGCGGGCGCGGCGCGGCGACGAGGCGGCGTTCCTCTCGCTCTATGAGCGCCATCACGCGCCCGTCTTCCGCTTCGCCTGCCGACTACTCAACGACGCGGCGACCGCAGAGGACGTGGTGCACGACTGCTTCCTCGATCTCGTCCGCTCTCGCGAAGGCGACTCCGCCGCAGACTTTGACGCCGCGCGCGGCACGCTTCGCAACTATCTCTACGGCATGGCACGCCACCGCGCGTTGAAAATCTTCCGCCGCACGGCGCGCGAGTGCGAGTTGGACGACGCGACTCGAGAGACACGCGCGGGCGCGTCGCACGTCGAGTCGAACGAGCCTCTGGAGAGATTGCTCGACGCGGAGTTGTCGGAAGTGGTGAGGCGCGCGGTAGCAATGTTGCCGCCGCTACAGAGAGAGTCGCTAGTGCTCTTCGAATATGAAGAGTTGTCGCTCACGGAGATCGCCGAAGTCGTCGGCGTCGAAGTGGGCACGGTCAAGGCGCGTCTGTTTCGCGCGCGCCGGAGTTTACGCAAGACGCTCGCCCCGCATTCGTCTCCCTGCGGCGTGGAAGCGTTGGCGATCAAAGATTGAGGATGACGAACAGAACGGAAAAACTTCGAGCCGCTTCCCGCATGTCCGACGATGCGTTCGATGAGATGTCGTGTGCGTCGCCGGACGAACGGGAAGAGCTTGAGTTGCAATCGCTGCTCGCGGGCTGGCGTGTGCCTGCCGCGCCCGCAGCCCTCCGCACGCGTCTCGTCGCCTCGTACCGTCAACAGTTCGCACAACAAAAGGAGGAGACGATGAAATCTTACGGAACGGCGCACGAAACATTCGCCGCCGGTTACGCCTTCGCGGGCGGCGATTTTCAACTGACGATTCTTGAGCACGAGAGCCTGCCGAGACGACTCGCCGCACAGATTACGGAAGTCGCGCACGACTCGCGCCTGACGCGCGAGGAGTTCCGGCGCGATCCTTTCGGCTTCACGCGCAGACTTTTCACTGCTTACGCCTCGATGACGCGTCGCGCTCTCGCGCGTGAGAACGTCGGCTACGGCGTGACGGCATCGCTCGCCGTCGTGCTCACGCTCACATTCGCACTCGTCGCGCTCGATCACAACAGGTCGCGCGGTCTGCTCGCGGATCGCGTGCGCGATGATCTGATCTTTCAGGGGATGGCGACGGCAGTTCCCAACGCGCAGCCGACGCCGGACTCGACGGGCGCGGGGCTAGCGAAGGCGGGGCACGGCGGCGGGCAGAAGGCGAAGCTTGAGAGTTCGCACGGCGGTGGAGGCGGCGGACGCGGCGAAGATAAGACCGCCGTGAATGGTAAGCTCCCGCAGGCGACGCTCGATCAGCAGGTGCTCGCGCCCGACCCGCACC
>JAVXVR010000071.1:0-2536 GCA_032230165.1 Acidobacteriota bacterium
CAGGTGCTCGAAGAACTGTTCGAGTAGTTGTTCCATCATCTCGTTCGGACGTTCGCGCTCCGCCTTGCCAGTCTCGCCCGCCACGCGAAGCCTAGAGCGTGAACGTGTAGTTGATGACGCCCGTGACCCGGACGGGCTGCCCCTCGACGAGCGTCGGCGGGAAGCGCGCCTGACGCGCCGCCGCGACCGCCGCCGGGCGCAAGAGTACGGGACCGCTCGCCGCACGCGCCTCGACAACTTTACCACTCTCGTCAACAGTCACCTCAACCATGACCAACCCGCCGACGCGCATACGCCGTGCCGTCTCCGGATAGAGCGGCACGGGCAGAGTCTTCGCGCGACTGTTCAGCACGCCACCCGACACGACGAGTTTTTTCGGCGGCTCGCCCGCCTGTGTGTTTGACGACTGTGCCGGCGCGGGCGAAGAAGCTTGCGGCGAAGCCTGCGATGTGCTCGGCGTCGTCGAGTTTGGCGGCGGCGAATTCTGTGTGGATGAGCTTTGCGCTCCTGTCGCTTGCCGTGGGCGTCGCGCCTCTTTTGTGTTCGAGTCCCCTGCGGCGGACGGCTGAGTTTCGTCAGTCGCCTTCGGAGTCTGTGCGGGCGCAGGTGATGCCGTGTCGTTTGTCGAAGTAAGCGACGCGCTTTGAGTCGGGTTCGGCTGGTTGTTTTCGGTGCGGGGCGTCGTGAGTGGTGACGGTGTTCTCGCCGCTTCGTTGGGTGCGCTCGCGGCTTCATTCTTCGGCGGCGAGTCGTGCGAGTTCTGCGCGGGTGGCTCAACGGTGCTGCTCTGCGACGGGTTGAACGTTCCGAGCCTGACCGTCGGTCGCGCGTTCGCGCTGCTTGCGGGCGGAGTCTCGTCGGCGTCGGGGTCGAGGTTCTTGCTGCCGTGCGTCGGCGCGTTCGCGATGTTGGGCGCGCGCGTGCTCGCGCTTGACGCGACTTCTCTTGCGCCCGATGCAGCTTCTCTAGGCGACGCGTTCGGGAGCGGCATCGTGACGATTGGGTCGCGTATCGCGTAGGGCGCGGACGTATCCGTGCTGGCGTCGCCCGGCGCGAGCGACGAGAGGTTTTCGTGTCGGCGCGGGTAGTAGCCGCGCCGCGCGCGCACGCGCACGTTCGGGCGCGACTTGACGCGCAAGGTGATGACGCGGAAGCGACCGTCGCGCGCGTCGTCGTTCGGGTAGTAGCTCAGCACGTACTGCTGCGAGAGGTCTGCGGCGATCTGCGTGAAGGCGAGTTCCAGATCGGATGGCAGTTTCGGCACGTTGACGAAGCCGCCCGTGTAAGCGGTCAAGTCCTGCATCCTGCGCTCGGCGACGAGATCGCGTATGTTGGCGTTCTCGCTCAAGCCCGTCTGGATGACGAAGACCTGACAATCGCTCGCCAGCACGCGCCTGACCATCTCGCCGAAGTCCTGCAAGGTGCTCGTCGTCTCCACGCCGTCCGAGACGATGATCATGACTTTGCGTCCGGGTTGCGGGCGCAGGTAGTCGGCTGCCATCACGATGGTGTCGAAGAGCGCGGTCGAGCCTTCGACCTCGCCGTAACGCTCGATGGTGCGGACAAGTCGTGGCACTTCGTTTGTCAGAGGCTGATCGAGCGTCGGGATGGTCGAGATGGAGAAGATGGCGGCTTGATCGACGGGTCGGATGACCATGCGGAAGAAGTTGATCGCCGCCTGCTTCTCCAACTCACGCGTCGGGCGGATGCTCGAGCTGTTGTCGAAGAGGAGCGCGATACGCACGGGCGTCTCGGCGTGCGAGAGATCACTGATCGGCTTGGGCTGACCGTCCACGCGCAGCTCGAAGTCTTCGAGCTTGAGATCGGCGACGACGCGCCCGGTCGCATCCGTCACGTTCGCCGAGACGGGCACGAGGTTGGAATCAACTTTGTAAACCTCGTCTTCGTCAACTTCGGTCGGAGAATTTGGCGGAGTCTGCGTGGCGGCGGAAGGCGGCGCGGAACTACTGCTGCCCTGTTGCGTCTGCGCGTTGCCCGTGCGGCTGGGTGCGCCGGGCGTCGTGGGCTGACCGGGCGCATCCTCCGTCTCGTGCGCGGGGGCGGCACGACGCGGTCGCTGCGCGGCGGGCGTGGGCGAAGCCGCCGGGGCGGGGCGCTGCCGACCCGACTGCGCGCGCAGAGCGACGGGCGCGAACAGCAAGGCGGAGAGCAGGGCGAGACCGAACCAGACCCGCGCGAACTTATGCGTCGCGCGAGAAGTCGCGCGTCGCGCGCCGTCACGGCTCAGACGTTCGCCGCGCGCGGTGGAATCTCGCCCGTCGCATCTGCTGCGTCCGCCACGTCGGTCGCGTGCGCCGTGTCCGTCTCGTTCGTGTTTATCTCGCTTAGCCAGTTGTCCCACTCCTCTAACGCGCGCCCGACCTGCAACTCGTGGCGCTGGCGCTTGCGGCGCACGCGCCTGCGATCCTCTTCCGCGAGCGGCTCTAAGAGCGCGAAGGTGATGTTGACGGGTTGATAGTTGTCCGTCTCAGCCTGCGAGACGTAGCGTGCGAGCGCGCCCGTCGCTGTCTTTGAT
>JAVXVR010000233.1:0-2670 GCA_032230165.1 Acidobacteriota bacterium
AGTGCGTTGCGAAGACATGCAAGCTGCGCCCGGCGTGCCGCGAACGTTTGGGCTAAGCGCGGGCGGGAGAAGCGACAAAAAGAGCGACTCGAAGATGAGACTTCTGCTGTAGATTAAACTGTGTCATGGCGATGAACAGATGCGAGGTGTAGCACAGAACCCGAAGGGCTGGCAACGAATTTTTCCAAACGCACGTACTTGCTGCCGCTCACTCGTGATCTCACGCGGAAGGCAAATCATCTTGACGCGCGCGAAGGAAGTGGTAAATTTAAGCCGCTTCGTTTCAACCAACCAGTCGCGTGCTTTGCAGCTTCATTGAACGGGACGCAACGGTATTGATGTTCGTCAACTCAATTCCAACTCGCCGCGCGCTGACGCTCTTCGTCGCAGCCCTGCTCGTCGGTCTTTCGTGCCTCAACTTCCCGGAGCATGTATCCCACGCGCAAGTGTCGCGACCCGTGCTCATCAGCGAAGCGACTTCGACGCGCGCCGTCGCGTGGGACTCGGTCGCCCGCACGCGCGAGCCTTTCGCGCTCACCTCTCAGCACCTGCTCGGCGCGGACAAGCGCACACGCATACAACTCTTCGCCCTCAACCTCGGCGCAGACGACGACGCTTCGACCGTCACGGCGGACGCGGAAGACGGCGCGCACCACGTCTATAGTCTTGCGGTCGAGCACGTCGGCGTCGTGCCGGGACAGCCGTGGATGTATTCGATCACGCTGCGTCTGAGCGACGGGATGGCAGATGCGGGCGACGTGCTCGTGCGCGTCTATCGTCGCGGCGTGGCGAGCAACCGCGTGCGCGTCGGCGTGGGTCACATCGGCGGGGGACTCGCGGACGATGCGGGCTCGCAGCCGACGCCTGCGCCTTCTACGCCAGCGCCGACGCCAAACACGAATCCGATCACAGCGGGGAATCTGAATACAGACGACGTGAAGACGATCATCGCGCAGGCGGTCTCAGCCGCCGTCGCGCTGAACCGCGCCGTGACGGTCGCGGTCGTGGATAAAGAAGGGAACGTGCTCGGCGTCTTCCGGATGACGGGCGCGACCGACCGCACGCAATTTCGCGGCGGCACGAGTTTCACACAGACGCCTGATCCTGCGACGGGGCTCGTCGCGCAGGGGCTTGAAGGCACGAACCTCATCCCTGCGCTGAACCCTGTGCGCCGCGCGGCGATCTCGAAGGCGGGGACGGCGGCGTTCTTCAGCACGCAGGGCAACGCATTTACGCCGCGCACCGCGAGCTTCATCATTCAGGAGCACTTCCCGCCGGGCGTCTCGAATCAGTCTGGGGGTCCGCTCTACGGCGTTCAGTTCTCGCAACTCGAATGCTCGGACATCAAGAAGCCGGGGCTGCCCTTCGGTCTCTCAGGCGACGCGGGCGGCATCCCGCTCTACAAAAACGGCGTGCACGCGGGCGGCGTCGGCATCGAAGGCGACGGGCTCTACACAATTGATCGCGATCCGACGGACTTCGACAAACCTTTCGAGGAGTTGATCGCCGTCGCGGCTTCGCGCGGCTTTGAAGCGCCAGAGTCGATCCGCGCCGATCAGATTCTCGTCAACGGCATACGCTTGCCCTACGCGAACGCGACGGATGCAGACGCGCCGCGTCCCGCGACAATTCCGTTTGCGAGTCTGCTCGGCACACTCGATCCGGATTTCCCAGTGCGCGGCGCGCAGCCTTCCTTCTTCGTGCCGACAACGGTCGGAGGAGTCGTCGGCGCGGTCGATCTCAGATTCTTCCCATTCGTCGGCAGCACGTCGGGCTCACCCAACGCACTGACGGTGGCGGATGTGACAAAGATCATCGCGCAAGCCGGGCGGCAGGCTGACATCACGCGCGCTGCCATACGCAATCCTCTGGGGAGCGCGGCGCGCGTCTCGATCAGCGTTGTTGACGCAGACGGTCGCGTGCTCGGCATCTTCCGCACGCAGGACGCGCCCGTCTTCGGCTTCGACGTGTCGGCGCAGAAGGCGCGCACCGCCGCGTTCGACTCGCGTAAGGACGCGGGGGCGCTCTTGCGCGCCGCAGGATTCTCCGCGTATGCAGACCGCGCGGCGGCGGACGGCATACGCTTCGACGGCTCAATCGCGTTTAGCGACCGCGCGGGGGGCTTTCTACACAGACCATTCCTGCCCGACGGCATAGACGGTACGGCGGCAGGCCCTTTGAGCACGCCGCTTGATCGTTGGAGCGTCTTCAACGTCGGGCTTCAACTCGATCTGATCAAAGCCAACCTCGAAGCGACGCTCGCCGCGCCGTTCTCTAGCCCTGCGAACCTTCCTTGCAGCTCGATTCCGAATCTGCCGAACGGGATGCAAATCTTTCCGGGCAGTGTCCCGCTCTACAAGAACGGCGAGCTGGTCGGCGGCATCGGCATTAGCGGCGACGGAGTGGATCAAGACGATCTGATCGCCGCCGCCGGCGCAATCGGGTACGCACCGCCCGAAGCAATCCGCGCCGACCAGTTCTTCGTGCGCGGCGTGCGCATGCCTTTTCTCAAGTTCCCGCGCAGCCCGAACCTTTAACCAGATAGATCAATTTAAAAAATGATGTAGGACGCGCCCATTGACAGTTGGGGCAGGGCTTGTCCCTGCCCGCCGCGCGAATGCGCGAAGAGAGATGCGCGATCATTCAGTGTTGAATGATCGCGCATCTTTG
>JAVXVR010000287.1:0-2635 GCA_032230165.1 Acidobacteriota bacterium
GTGAACGCGCCCGACTCGCTGAGTTGCTCCGAAGTTAAGAGGCACGGTCTTTCGATAACGCGGACGCCGCACGCGAGGAAGTGCCCGAGCTGCGGGCGGCGCACGAGCTTGATCGTTTTCGGCTCACGACAATCAAGGAAGCTCCACCATTCGGGGCGCGGAAATGGGCGCGACGGTTTTGGGCGGCGCGGCAACTCGTCGTCCGTCTCCGCCCAGCCGCGTTGGACGGCGTCGGGCGCGGCGATGATCGTCACCTCCTCGATTGAAAGAGCGGCGTGAATCCCGTCGAGACGGCGCGGCGCGCTGCCGAGGTAGCGTATGAAGTCTGCGCGCGGGAGCAGATCGTTCGTGGTCGCGTCTGTGAGTCCGGCGTCGAGGAAGAGCGAGGCGTCGAAGGTGGCGAGCCCGTCGCGCTCAAGTGCGCTGCCTTGCAGTTGCACCGCGCCGAGGAACTGATCCGCGAGTGGCGACATGACGAGCGGGAAGAAGATGGCGTCGGTCTCGCCCGTCGAGGCGAGCGGGAAGCGCTGCTCTCCGAGCGGCTGCCACAACTCTTCGACCGGCTCGTTGACCGGCGCGGTCTCGTCCCGCCGGTAAACTTGATCGTCGGTCGGAAGCTTCCCCCAGAAGCGCGATGCGCCCGCGCCGAACGAGAGATCGCTTACGCTCAACGCATACTCGTTCTCTTTGCGCACGCGCAACTCGAACGTGAGTCGCTCGCCTGCGGGCAGTGCGCCGTCTGAGAGCGTGGGCGCATCTTTGAGCAGCCAGTAAGCGAGACCCGTTAGGCGCACGCGCGCGTCGGCGCTCCCTTCGGGCTGCGAGACGATGCCAAGCTCCTGCAACGTCATCAACATCAGCCACCCTTCACCCGCGACGCGCAGCACAGAGCCGGGCGCGGGCACATCCTCAAGCGGCAACACGACTTCGACCGAGACCTCGCGCGGCTTGGCGAACAGCGTATCTTTTCCGGTGGGCGGACTCTCGACCTCCCCGCTCTCCGAGAGACGCAAGGTCGCAGGATATTCCTGCGCGAAAGCGTCCGCGCCGTCGCGCGCGCCCGAAGCGTGTGGCGGAGAGGACTTAGGCTCGTGCGTGTAGAGCTTAATGGTCGCGGCGATGCCCTCTTCGCCCGACGACGGAGTGGGCGCGTCCGTTTGCAGCCAGACGGGGCGAGAGCCCTCTACGAAAACCGTGCGCCGCTCGCCGGGGTGGCTAGCGGGCGCGGCTTTGACGCGCGCGACGGTCAGCAACAGGACGACGCTGCCGTCGAAGGTGAGACGGAGGAGATCGCCCGCGCTGAAATCGTCGGGTGCGTCCGAAGCGAGTTCGAGAGTGAATGTGTCGTGCGGAGGACTCTCGACGGGCGAAAAACTTTTCACCTGCGCCGGTCGCCTGAGCAGCGCGGAGGAGACTTCGAGCGCGTCCGACCAGCTCCCCTCCGAGCGCGCGCGCGCGAATGCAGGTGTCACCTCTTTGATCTCACCATGCTTGCCGAGCACGACACGAGCCATGCCGGGGACTGGGAAAAAGTTCTCGCGCGCGACGTTGAAAGGATCGCGAAGAGGCTCGCGCGCAGACTCGCCGCGCGAGCCGCGCGTGCGCGCCACGCGGACGATCCAGCAGCGTCGTCCGCCGTTCCCGAAGAAGGCGCGCACCGCCGGGGCGAGGTAGGCGTAAGTGGTCGTGCCCTGCCGCGCGTCCCACGCAAGCGGGGCGTCCGCGCCGAAGATGGCGTTGAACTGCGCGACCGACTCGACTGCGACGGGCACGCTTAAGGGACCCGACGCCGCGAAGCCGACGAAGCACGCCACGTCCATGCGCGGCAGAACTTCGGCAAGCGGCGGCGAGTCCGCCTCGAAGCGGAAGCCCGGCAAACGTCTTGTCGCGATGCGCTTCAACATGGGAACGCCTGCGGCGAGTTACAAGTTGCAAGTTGTAAGTTGCAAGCTATAAGTTCCGAACGGCGGCGACTTACAGCCGCTCTACCTTTGACTTGCAACTTACAACTTGCAACTTGTAACTCCTCTCACTCCATCTCAAGTCGCTCATAGGCGAGCGTCAGCTCTTCCATCGCTACGTCTGTGCCCTTGGCGTTCATCGGACCCGAGACGTGCTTGATGATGCGCGCGCGCAGCAGCTTCCACGTCTGCACGACCTCTGTGTGATCCTCGTTCTGCAATTGGACGATGACGGTGCGCTCGGCGTTCTGGTTGCCGTTGCGTATGTCGTTCAGCCAGTTGTAGAGGTTCAGAGAGCCGATGACGCCGCGCTTCAAGGTCACGTCCGTTGCCTTGTTGAGACCCGTGATCTTGCGGACGCTGTTCTCCTTGTCGTTGCCGCGCCGGTACTCCGCGACCGTCACTTCCATGCCGATGTTGCTGCACTCCTGAAAGCCAGCCTCCGCGCCGTCCGTGTTGCCGTCGCCAAGGTTGACGAGAAAGTTAAACTGCACGTAGGGCTTTTCTCTCAAAACAGCCATGTCGTCCTCCTAATAAAACTGTCAGTCATCAGTTGTCAGTCGTCCGTCGTCAAACGCTCACTTCCATCTCTAAAACTTCGCGCGCCAGTCGCAGACAACGGACAACTGACGACTGACAACGGACTGCTCGTCGTTAAGCCTTCCTATCCGCCG
>JAVXVR010000305.1:0-6184 GCA_032230165.1 Acidobacteriota bacterium
TAAACAATAATGTCTTTGCCGTTTTGTTTTTTTAAGTTGGCAATCTCTTCTGCAAGATTTCCTTTTGCCAAAGTGGTGTTGTTCCAAGTTGATTTCTCAAGTGTTTTGGTGAAAACAACCTTTGGAGTATCAACCATTTTTTTTGCGAGTGGAGTCTCAGGGTTATTCTTGACAGCATTCTCCCAATGACTCACAAATGCGTCTGTCATTTTTCTGCCAAGCAAAATGGTGTCTGAAGAATCAATAAGGGAATTGATAAACTCTAAGAGTTTGTCATCTGGATTCCAAGTCATCCAGTCCTGTTCTCCATTTGGTCGTGCAACATATCCGTCAATGGACATTTGGATTTGTAATTTTAATTTTCTCATTATCGTGTTTTCCTTTCTCGTGAAATTGTCGCGCCTTTGCTAATTTGCCGACACGAAACGCCGAACTACTGTATGAGCGGAATTAATTCCGCATCATACCCGTATCTGCGGAATCGCCTCAACCTCATGTCGGAGGGCGCTCGTGCCACCGCCGAAGCTACTCTCTCAGGTGAGAGATACTGCCCGGTCTCGCCACCTCAGCCACCGGACAGAGGATGCCTACGCCCACTTCATCAAACGCTTCCTCCTCTTTCACGGTAAGCGTCACCCGTCAGTAATGGGCACGCCGGAGGTACGCCATTAACTGATACACTTGGCGTTGAACAAAAAGGTCGCCGCTTCGACACAGGGCGCGGCTTCCAGCGCGCTCCTCTTTCTCTACCGTGATGTACGGAGGCTCACGCCGCCGCAACTCACAGGCGTCGCGCGCGGCGTCCATAGTCCACTCGACCTAACCAGAGTCGAATACGTTTCACTTGTTTTCTCAAAAAGAGCGCGCCGCGCGATTCGTAGGGGAGTACGCGCGGCGCGAATGTGTTGTGTCTCTGAGGGCAACGCTAAGCCGCCGACGCTTTCTCTTCGGGCTTCCAGCGCAGGACGGGCTTGCGCGCGGCGGCTGCTTCGTCGAGGCGTCCGATGCGCGTGGTGTGCGGGGCGTTGCGGACGAGGTCGGGGTTCTCTTCAACCTCGCGCGCGATGGCTCGCATGGCTTCGATGAACTGCTGTATCTCCTGACGACCGACCGACTCGGTCGGCTCGATCAACATCGCGCCCTGCACGATCAAAGGGAAGTAGATCGTCATCGGGTGGAAGCCGTAATCAATCAGCCGCTTCGCGATGTCGAGCGTGTTGACGCCTTTGCGACTCTGTCGCTTGTCCGTGAAGACGACCTCGTGCATCGGCGGATCAGCGAAGGGTCTGTCGTAGTCCGACATCAACCCCTGCGCGATGACGCGCGCGTTCAAGACTGCCGCCTCGGTCGCCTCGCGCAAACCCTGGCGTCCGTGCGTGAGGATGTAGGCGAGCGCGCGCAGGTGCATCCCGAAGTTGCCGTGGAAGGCTTTGACGCGCCCGATTGTTTGCGGGTAGTTGTAGTCGAGCTTGAAACCTTCGTCGCCGCGCACGACGCGCGGGACGGGCAGGTACGGTTCAAGCTCCCGCGTGCAGCAGCAGGGACCCGATCCGGGTCCGCCGCCGCCGTGTGGCGTCGAGAAAGTTTTGTGGAGGTTCAGGTGAATCACATCCACGCCCATGTCGCCGGGACGCGCCCATCCGACGAGCGCGTTCATGTTCGCGCCGTCCATATAGACGAGCCCGCCCGCGTCGTGAACTATCTTGCAAATCTCTTTGATGTTCTTCTCGAACAACCCGACCGTGTTCGGGTTCGTCAGCATCAAGCCCGCCACATCATTCGCCGCGCACAGCTCGCGCAGGGCTTCGAGATCGGTCTGACCTTCGGGCGTCGAGCGCACGGTCTTGACGTTGAAGCCGGAGAGGTGCGCCGACGCAGGGTTCGTGCCGTGCGCCGAGTCTGGAATGAGCATGACGCGGCGTCGCGATGAGTCGTCCGCGCCGTCGCGTGCGTCGAGAAAAGCGCGGATGATCATCACGCCGGTCATCTCGCCGTGCGCGCCCGCGGCGGGTTGGAGTGAGATGCCGGGGAGTCCCGTCAACTGTGCGAGGTGCTGTTGCAGGTCGTAGATGACCTGAAGCGCGCCCTGCGTGTCCGAGTCTGCGGCGAGCGGGTGGAGGTTAGCGAAGCCTGCGATGCGCGCCACGCGCTCGTTCAGGCGCGAGTTGTACTTCATCGTGCACGAGCCGAGCGGGTACATGCCGAGATCGATGTGATAGTTCCACGTGGAGATGCGCGTGAAGTGGCGCACGACATCAACCTCACTCACCTCAGGCACACCGGCGAGATCGTCTTCGCGTCGCAAGGCGGCGGGAAGCAACTCATCGAGCGGCGTCTCGTCAACGTCGAGCGCGGGCAGCATGTAGCCGCGCCGCCCGGTCTGCGAACGCTCGAAGATGAGCGACTCATTCTGCGTGATGTGTGTTGTCGCCTTCGGCGTAGTCATAAGGTCAAAGTTCAAAGTTCAAAGTTCAAAGTTCAAAGTTCAAAGTTCAAGGCTTATCAACTTTTAACCTTGAACTTGGAACTTGAAACTTCATTCCCATTTCAATGCTGCGGCGAGTGCGTCGATCTCGCTGCGCTTGTTGGTTTCAGTGACGCAGACTAAAAAGTCGTTCGGGCGTTCGGGGAAGTATTGCGAGAGCGCGAGTCCGCCCGTGATGTTGTGTCCGTCGGCGATGCGCTTTAACAAGCCCGTGGCTTCGAACGGCGCGCGGACGACGAACTCGTTGAAGCGCGGCGCGGAGTAGGGAAGCGAAAAGCCTTTGAGCGTGCCGATGCGCCGCGCGGCGTAAGCTGCCTTTTGCGCGCACTGCGTGGCGACTTCCTGTAAGCCCCGACGCCCCATCGTCTCCAAGTAGATCGTCGCGGCGAGCGCGATCAAGCCTTCGTTCGTGCAGATGTTCGAGGTCGCCTTCTCGCGGCGGATGTGCTGCTCGCGTGTGGCGAGCGTCAGGACGAAGCCGCGCCGACCTTCTTTGTCGTGGGCGACGCCGACGAGCCTGCCGGGAATCTGTCGCGCATATTTTTCGCGCGTGGCGAAGAGTCCGACGTAAGGTCCACCGAAGCTCAAAGGCACGCCGAACGACTGACCTTCGGCGGCAACGATGTCTGCGCCGCATGCGCCGGGCGACTTCAAGAGTCCGAGCGAGATCGCTTCGGTGACGGCGACGATGAGGAGCGCGCCCGCGCGGTGCGCCTGCTCGGCGAGCGCGGTCAAGTCTTCGACGCAGCCGAAGAAGTTGGGCGACTGGACGACGAGCGCGGCGGTCTCCGCGTCGATCATCGCGTCGTCGAAGCTGGAGAGCCCCGTCTCTTCGTCGAAGTTTCCGCGCTGAAGCTCGATCCCTGCGTGCGCGACGTAGGTTTCGGCGACGTGCAGGTATTCGGGGTGGAGCGCGGGCGAGACGATGACCTTGCGGCGGCGCGTGACGCGCTCAGCCATGAGCACGGCTTCGGCGAGACCCGTAGAGCCGTCGTACATCGAGGCGTTAGCCACCTCCATGCCCGTCAGTTGGCAGACCAGCGTCTGGAATTCGAAGATCGCTTGCAGCGTGCCTTGCGAGACTTCAGGTTGATAGGGCGTGTAGGCGGTGAAAAATTCCGAGCGCTGGATGAGGCTGTCTATGATCGTCGGCGAGTAGTGCGAGTACGCGCCCGCGCCTAAGAAAGAAGGACGATGCGCGGCGGAGTTTTGCGCGGCGAGGCTCTCGAAGCGCGCGAGCAGCTCGATCTCTGAGAGCGCTTCGGGTGTGTCGGGCGGTCGTTTGAGAAGGATGTCAGCCGGGATCGTCGAGAAGAGTTCTTCCGCCGATTCAAGCCCGACGGAGCGCAGCATCTCGCGCCGCTCCTCCGGCGAGTTGGGAATGTAGCGCAACTTCTACCTGCTCCTATCCGTCTGGACGCCTACTCGGCTTCAGCCTTGACGTAGTCTTCGTACTCGGCAGCGTTCATCAGCTTATCAACTTCGCCGCTGTCCTTGATGCGAACCTTGATCATCCACGCCGCGCCGTAAGGATCGGTGTTGACCTTTTCGGGCTCGTCCTGCAACGTCTCGTTGACCCCTGTGACCTCGCCCCCGACGGGAGAGAACAACTCCGAAACCGCCTTGACCGACTCGACCGAGCCGAACGCCTCATGCGCCCCGAAGCTATCGCCTACCTTCGGCAGCTCGACGTACACCACGTCGCCGAGCGAGTGCTGCGCGTGATCGGTGATGCCGATCGTGCCAGCGTCGCCCTCGACCCTGACCCATTCGTGATCCTTGCTGTAGTGCAAATCTTCGGGGATGTTTGCCATGATGCTCCTCTTTAAGCACTCAGCAATCAGCAGTCAGCGGTCAGCCAAACCAAAGGCAGAATCAGAACTCATCGGCTTGTCAAACTTGTCTCCGGCTGAATGCTGAATGCTGATTACTTCTTTCTCTTATAGAACGGCGTCGGCACGACGCGCGCCGCGACGGCGCGACCGCGCACGTCGATCTGAATCTCTTGACCTTCGCCTGCGTATGCGACGGGGACGTAAGCCATGCCGATGTTCTTCTTCAAGAAGGGCGCGGGACTGCCCGATGTGACGCGACCGACCTTCGCGCCATCAATCAGAACGTCCTGCTCATCGCGGGCGATGCCGCGCTCGGTGACCTCGAAGCCGACGAGCTTGCGTTTAATACCCTCTTCCTTCTGGCGCGCGAGCGCGTCGCGACCCGTGAAGTCGCCCTTATTGAGTTTCGTGATCCAGCCGAGGTTGGCTTCGAGAAGCGTCGTCTCTTCCGTGATCTCGTGCCCGTAGAGAGCCATCGCCGATTCGAGCCTGAGTGTGTTTCGCGCGGCGAGACCGCAAGGGATGATGCCTTCCGGCGTGCCGTAGCCGCCCGCCTCTAAAATCCGATCCCAGAGTTGTTCGGCACGGTCTGCCGCCGCATAAACCTCGAAGCCGTCCTCGCCCGTGTAGCCTGTGCGCGATATGATCGCTGGGACGCTGTCAACTTGCCCTTCACGGAAATGATAATACTTGATCTCTTCGAGCGGCGTGTCGGTTAAGGTTTGAAGAATGCTGATCGCCTTTGGACCCTGAACGGCGATCTGGCAGAAGTCCGCGCTGCGGTTCACGAGTTCGACTTGCTCGCCACCTCGACGTGAGTTGATCCAATCCCAGTCCTTCCCGGTCGTCCCCGCGTTGACGACGAGCAGCAGGTGATCTTCCGCGAAGCGATAGACGAGCAGATCGTCAACGACCGTGCCGCGCTCGGTGGTGAGCGCGGAGTATTGCGCCTGACCGTCTATGAGTTTCGCGGCGTCGTTTGAGCAGAGACGATTGACGAAGGCGATCGCTTGCGAGCCGCGCACCTCGATCTCGCCCATGTGCGACACGTCGAAGAGTCCGCAGTGGAGGCGCGTGCGCAGGTGTTCCTCGACCGTCCCCGCCGGGTACTGCACGGGCATATCCCAGCCGCCGAAATCTACCATGCGCGCGCCCAGACGCCTGTGCGCGGCGTTGAGCGGTGTCTGCTTGAGGGAGGGCGCGGCGGTCAAGCGTGTCTCCTGCACTCTCGTCCGAGAAAATGATGAAATTGACGCTGAAAACTATTTTTTTAACGCAGGCGGCAAACCTAACACGGCATGAGACGAGCGTCAAGCGGGACTTTGAAGCAGCGGCGCGCTTCACGACGAACACGGCTCGCGCGCCGCGCGGAAGGGAAGGCGCGCGACGCGGCGCGACCCGCAGTCGTCATTTTGCCGCCGTCGCAGTTGTCACTTTGTTGCGCGCTTCGTCGCCGCGAACCAGGCGTACTTCGCGCCCGTCCAGTAGAGGAAGCCGTGTGTGTGGTTGTAGTCTTCGCTGATAATGTCGCCGCGCATGTGAGCCACGACTACTTTGAAGTCGTTGGAGGCGTCCTGCCTGCTCTCGACTTTGAGATCGCGCCCGACGGCGTTCTTGAGCAGGAAGGTTTGTTGTGCCGCCGCGTCGCGCCAGCCGTCTTTGCCGTAGCCGTGTATGACGGCGAGCAGCGTGTCGCCCGGCTGAACTTTGACGGGCGCGGATGCGGGGAGCTTCTGCACAGCCTTGCTCGGATCGGGAAGGACGACATTTTGCGAGTCAACCAGAATCCAATTTGAGACCTCGCTGTTGATCTCTTCGAGTCGGTCGGCGCTCGGCTTGACGACGAAGGCGATGTCTTCCGATT
>JAVXVR010000313.1:0-2906 GCA_032230165.1 Acidobacteriota bacterium
GGGGCGGCTCGACGAGCACTTCCCCTTGCGCGTGTGGCAGACGGGGAGCGGCACGCAGACGAACATGAACGCCAACGAGGTCATCTCGAACCGCGCGATTGAGATCGCCGGGGGAGTGTTGGGATCGAAGAAGCCGATCCATCCGAACGACGACGTGAATATGTCGCAGTCTTCAAACGACACGTTTCCGACCGCGATGCACATCGCGGCGGCGGAGCAGTTGAACGCGCTCATCCCCGCCGTGCAAACTTTGCGCGATGCGCTCGACGCGAAGGCAAAGGAGTACGCCGATGTCGTCAAGATCGGGCGGACACACTTGCAAGATGCGACGCCTCTGACGGTCGGGCAGGAGTTTTCGGGCTGGGTGAGTTTGCTTGAACGCGACATTGAAAGGTTAAGGATGGCGCTGCCCGGTCTCTACGATCTGGCAATCGGCGGCACGGCGGTCGGGACGGGCTTGAACGCTCACCCTGAATTCGCCGAGCGAGCGGCGAAGAAGATCGCGGAGCTGACGAGCTTGCCCTTCAAGTCGCACCCGAACAAGTTCGCGGCGCTCTCCGCGCACGACGAGGTAGTCTTTGCGAGCGGCGCGCTGAAAACCCTCGCGGCGTCTCTCATGAAGATCGCGAACGACGTGCGCTGGCTCGCGTCGGGTCCGCGCTGCGGGCTGGGCGAGTTGTCGCTGCCTGAGAACGAGCCGGGCTCTTCGATCATGCCGGGCAAGATCAACCCGACGCAGAGCGAAGCAATGACGATGGTGGCGGCGCAGGTGATGGGCAACGACGCGGCGATAGGCTTCGCTGGCTCGCAAGGCAACTTCGAGCTGAACGTCTTCAAGCCCGTCATGATCCACAACCTGCTCCACTCGATCCGGCTGCTCAAGGACTCTGCGCGCGGCTTCGTCGAGTTCTGCGTCCGTGGCATCGAGTTGAACCGCGCGCAGGTCGAAGCGCACCTGCGCAACTCGCTCATGCTCGTCACCGCACTGAATCCGCACGTCGGCTACGACAACGCCGCCAAGATTGCGAAGAACGCGCACAAGAAAGGCATCAGCCTTCGCGAGTCGGCAATCGAGTTGGGGCTGCTGACGGGTGAGCAGTTCGATGAATACGTGAAGCCCGAAGAGATGACTCATCCATGACGGCGGGAACTATTTTTCGCCGCGCCTCACACGCGCGAGTATCTGTGAAAAAGCCCAACATAAGCGGCGCGTTTCGCATCTAAATATATGCGTGCGCGGCGAGAGGTTCGGTCGCGCACGCGCGCAGATTTTCGCGGCGCGGGCTTGCTTGCGCCAAGTTTCTCAAAGTGAGATAGTTGCTGTTTTGCGCCGACGGCACGCAGTGCGCCGCTCGCCACTGTGAGCCGAAAGATCGAACGAGGAGGTGCCGAGATGACGTTCGCAACTTTAGAGAAAGTCCCCGCTCTCGAAGATTACTTCGGGCTCGACGCGCGCGAACTGTCCGAGCGCATCGAAGCGGCGCGACGCGAACTCGCGAGCCGCCTCGTCATCCTCGGTCATCACTACCAGCGCGATGATGTCGTCTGCCACGCGGATTTCACGGGCGACTCTTTCAAGCTCTGCCAACTCCTCGCCGCGCGACCCGCAGCCGACTACATCGTCTTCTGCGGCGTCCACTTCATGGCGGAGTCGGCTGACATCCTCAAGCCGGGCGGACAGAAGATCATCCTCCCCGATCTCGGCGCGGGCTGCTCGATGGCGGACATGGCGACGGTCGAGCAGGTTGAAGACGCCTGGGATCAACTGAGGGAGATCGGCATCATCGGCGACTTCCGAGTTATGCCGATCACGTACATGAACTCGTCAGCCGCGATCAAAGCCTTCTGCGGTCGCAACGGCGGCGTGGTCTGCACCTCGTCGAACGCCGTGCCGCTCTTCGACCGCAGCTTGAAGGAGGCGGACAAGCTTTTCTTCTTCCCAGATCAGCACCTCGGCAGGAACACCGGCGTCAAGTTCGGCATTCCCCTTGACGAGATGGTCTTGTGGGATCCGTTCAAGGAGCTGGGCGGTAACACCGTGGAGGACTTGCGGCGCGCGCGCCTCATCCTGTGGAAGGGACACTGCTCCGTGCATGGTCGCTTCCGCCCGTGGCACGTCGAGCAGGTTCGTAAAGAGATGCCGGGCATCAAAGTGCTCGTCCACCCGGAGTGTGAGCGCGCGGTCGTCGAGCAGTCGGATTTCAATGGCTCGACCGAGTTCATCATCAAGACCGTCGAGCAAGCGCCGCCGGGATCGAAGTGGGCGATAGGGACGGAGGTGAATCTGGTTGACCGTCTGATCAAGCGCTTCCCCGACAAAGAGATTCGCCTGCTCGCGCCTGACCTCTGCATGTGCGCGACGATGTACCGCATCGCGCCGCAGAATCTCGCGTGGGTTTTGGAATCACTCGCGGCGGGGCAGGTCGTCAACCAGATCACCGTGCCCGCAGAGACGGCGCGCTGGGCGCGCGTTGCGCTCGACCGTATGCTGGCGATCAAATAAAAGCCGTGACAGGTAAACCGTGACAGGTGACAGGTAAAACAAAATCTTTTTCTTACCTGTCACCTGTCACCTGTCACCGTTCACCCTCTTTATGGCTGATCCGAGCGACAAGGTCGCGGAGAACGTCCCCGGCGCGTACTACGTTGATAGCGCCTGCATTGATTGCGACGTTTGCCGCGACACCGCCCCAGACAACTTCACGCGCAGCGACTGCGGCGGCTACTCCTACGTCTTCCAACAACCTCAGACGGACGCGGAGCGCGCCCTCTGCGAAGAAGCCCTCGTCTCCTGCCCCGTCGAAGCCATCGGCAGCGACGGCTCATAAATAACGATGAAGTCGGAACGATGAACGATGAAGTGAAGGCAATCGCGTTCACTTCATCGTTCATCGTTCCGCCTTCAT
>JAVXVR010000484.1:0-5172 GCA_032230165.1 Acidobacteriota bacterium
TCGGGCCGGGGTGTCCGGACGTCACTTGGTGCGTCAGCGAGCCCTGCTCGCTCCAAAGAAAAATGCCCCCGTCCGGGCGGCGCGCAGCGATCGGATCGAGCGTCGCCTGATGCGCTCCCTTGTAGAAGAGCTTCGGATGCGTCTCCTTCTCAGGTCGGCGCACGTTGACGACCTCGCGACCCACGATGCGCGCGACCTTCGAGTCGGCGTCGTTCATGTCGCCGACGAGGATTGCTTCGACGGGACAGACGACGACGCACGCCGGTTCGAGTCCCATGTCAATCCGGTGCGCGCAGAAGTTGCACTTCTCTGCGGAGTGGTCTTCGGGGTTGATGAAGATCGCATCATACGGGCACGCCGCCATGCACGCCTTGCAGCCGATGCAGATGTCTTTGTTGAAATCAACGATGCCGTCGGCGCGCTTGAACATCGCCGAGGTCGGGCACGCCGTCACGCACGGCGCATGCGCGCACTGGTTGCAGCGCGTCACCTGATGCGCGCGCCGCGCCTGCGGGAACACGCCAACGTCAACATGCTTCACGTAAGTGCGCGTCACACCCAGAGGCACTTCGTTTTCCGATTTGCACGCGGTCGTGCAGGCGTGGCAGCCGATGCAACGTGTCTGGTCTATGACCTTCGCCCAGCGGACGGGCAGTGGATCGATCTGCGTGAGAGCCTGTGTGCTCATGCACCCTCCGTGATAAACGGGTCGGTTCGTGTTGTGTCGGTTAAAAACTTTTGTCTCCGCGTGTGAGCCTCTAGTACCACGGAACAAAGGTCTTGGCAACAGCGGCGGGCGGCGGCGTTTGCCGCCCTGCGGCGTCCGTCACAAAAAAGTAATCTCGCACGGGAGCGATCCTGTGCTATAGAGTCCCAACCCACAAAGGTCACAGGCAGGATTTTCAACCTCGCGCGCACGTGCGGCTCTGTAGTCGGAGGCTTAAACGACGTGAAGCGGACAAGCATACTCTCCCGGCGGCTCGCGCTCCCGGTCTCCATCTGTCTCGCGCTCTCGCTGCTCGCTACGTCGGGCTGTCTGCCGCAGCCGACCGCAGACAGGGGCGGCGCGGGGAGTGTCCAGATCACCGTGTACGGCTTCTCGATCATGAAAGAGTCGCTGGAAAAAGCGATCTACCCGGCGTTCGCCGCGAAGTGGAAGCAGGAGCACGGGCAGGACGTGAAGTTCGTCTCCTCGTTCGCCGGATCGGAGACCGTCACGAATCAAATCTTGCAAGGTGCGCCCGCGCACGTCGCGATACTTTCCATCGAGCGCGACGCCGAGCGACTCAAGGCGGGCGGCGCGGTCACGTCCGACTGGCACTCGCTGCCGCAGCACGGCATCGTCAACAAGACGCCCTTCGTCATCCTCGTACGCAAAGGTAATCCGAAAAACATTCACGACTTCGCAGACCTCGGCAACCCCGGCGTGAAGCTGATCCACCCAGACCCCGTCTCGTCCGGCGGCGCGCAGTGGTCTGTGCTCGCGATCTACGGCTCGGAGCTGGTGAAATCCGAGAAGGCTTCGGGCGGGCGCGACGAGGCGCGTGCGCTCGCGACGCTCAGAGCCGTGTGGCATAACGTGCAGTCAACACCCGGCTCTGCACGTGAGGCGCGCACGCAGTTCGAGACAGGCTACGGCGACGCGCTCGTCACCTACGAACTCGAAGGCTTGCTGATGAAGCAGGCGAACGCGCCAATCGAAGTGATCATCCCCGAAGCGACGATCTTCAGCGAGCACCCGGCGGTCGTCATAGACCGTAACGTGAAGCCACAGGAGCGACCCGTCGTCGAAGCGTTCATACAATACCTCTGGAGCGAAGAGGCGCAGCGCGCCTTCGTTCAGTATCATTTCCGCTCCTCGACCGACGAGCAGTTGAACAACGCCAATCAGGAGTTCGCGCACATCCCTCAGCCCTTCACCGTCGAATACTTCGGCGGCTGGGACAAGGCATACCCGGAAGTGATCGAAAAAGTTTGGCGCGACCAGGTACAAAAACGTAAACCGTAAACCGTGACGGGTGACAGGCAAGAAAAAAGGTTTTGGTTTTACCTGTCACCCATCACGGTTTACCTGTCACGGCTCTTATGAGTTCCAGGATCGCAACGCTGAGGCACGTGCGCGGGTTCGACGTGGTGCGCCCGTTGAGCGTGGGGACGCTGCTCTTTATCATGCTGCCGCTCGTGCTCTTGCCGCTCGCGTCGATCTTTATCTTCGGGACGAGCAAGGGGCTGGGGAGCTTCTGGTCTGCTTTGAGTGCGCCCGAAGCCGTCTTCGCTCTGAAGCTCTCGCTGGCGACGAGCCTGTGGGCGACCGTCTTCAATGTCTTCTTCGGACTCTTTGCCGCCTACGTCCTCTCGCGCCATAACTTTTGGGGACGCAACGCCGTCATCGTTACCATCTCTTTGCCGACCGCGATCCCGACGGCGGTCGCAGGGTTCGCCTTGTTATTGCTCTGGGGTCCTTACGGCACTTTGGGGCGACTGCTCGCGCCGCACGGGGTGAACATCATGTTCACCGCGTGGGCGATCATCCTCGCCAACATCTTCGTCACGTTCCCGCTCGCCTTCGGCGTGATTAAGCCCGTCTTCGACACGATGAGCCGCACGCTCGAAGAAGCGTCCGCGACCATCGGCGCGACGCGCTGGCAGACCTTCTGGCACGTCACGCTCCCCTCGCTGCGCGGCGCAATCGTGACGGGTGCGCTTTTAACTTTCGCGCGCGCCGTCGGCGAGTTCGGCTCGACGATCTTGGTCTCAGGCAATCTCGCGGGTCGCACGCAGACCGCGCCGCTCTACATCTTCGCCAAGTTCAACGAGGGGCAGGTCGAGGCGGCGAACGCCGTCGCCATCGTCCTCGCGCTCTTCTCCTTCGCCATCTTCAGCGTCCTCTTCTTCGCGCGCGACTGGATCGACGCAGACTAACCGAGAGACCGAGCGATGCAGCCGGAGCCGAAGC
This sequence comes from Acidobacteriota bacterium, assembly GCA_032230165.1. Classification (GTDB taxonomy): domain Bacteria; phylum Acidobacteriota; class Blastocatellia; order Pyrinomonadales; family Pyrinomonadaceae; genus JAIVGV01. The sequence goes on from JAVXVR010000484.1 coordinate 2,957, forward strand.
GAGAGCCGACGACCGACGACCGACGCGACGACGGGCGCGGCGCGACGGGCAACGACGCACGCTCCGCAACGGGCGACGACGCTTACGAGAGCGCCACGCCCAACCTCGACGCGCCCGCGCTGATCGCCGCGAGCGTGCGCGGCTTGAGCAAGAGTTTCAAGCGGACGATGGTGCTCGAAGATATTGATTTCGACGTATCTGAGGGCGAATCCTTAGTGCTGCTTGGCGCGTCGGGGAGCGGCAAGACAACTATCTTACGCATCATCGCCGGATTGGAAGAGCCGGACGCGGGTCGCATCGTCTTGCACGGCAAGGACGTGACAAAACTCCCTGCGCGCGAGCGCGGCGTCGGCGTCATCTTTCAAGACTACGCGCTGTTTCCCCGCATGACGGTCGAGCACAACATCGCTTACGGGCTGCGGATTCGCGGGCGGGCGAAGAAAGAGATTAAAGAGACGGTCGAGCGTCTGCTCGCGCTCGTCTCGCTCGAAGAGCACCGCCAGAAAAAGCCTTCGCAGCTCTCAGGCGGTCAGCAGCAGAGAGTCGCGATTGCGCGCACGCTCGCCTATCAACCTGAAGTCTTGTTGTTCGATGAACCCTTCGGCGCGCTCGACGCGCAGACGCGCGTGCGCCTGCGGCGCGAGATACGCGCGCTCCTCAAAAAGATTAAAGTGCCTTCCATCTTCATCACGCACGATCAGGAAGAGGCGTTGGAGCTGGGCGACCGCATCGCGGTCTTGAACGCCGGTCGCATCGAGCAGGTCGGCACGCCCGGCGAGGTCTATAACAAGCCGGAGACAGAGTACGTCGCCACCTTCCTCGGCGCGGCGAACCTCCTGCTCGGCGTCGTCCACGGCTCTTCGGTCGAGATCGGCACGACCGCGCTCCCTGCGCCCGAAGAAGTGGCGCGCTTCCGCGAGGGTCAGTCCGTCAAGCTCGTCTTCCGCCCCGAAGACGTGTGTGTCAGCGAGTCTGGAGAGTTACCGGAAGGCTGTCGGCGTCTGACGAACGGCGTCATCGAGGAAGTTCATTTCGTCGGCGCGCACGAACGACTGACGATCAGGCTCGACCTCGTCGCGCGCCAGCCTGCGGGGGGCGAGCCCGCGCTCTACGACGTGACCATCAACACGCCGGAGCGGCGACTCGGCGTGCCCGTCATCGTCACACGCCCCAAGCCCGAAGCGACCACGACGCGCCTGTGCGTAGGCGACCGCGTCGCCGTCGGCTTGACGGCGTTGCGCGTCCTTCCAAACTTCACGCTCTCGTCCGAGCGCGGCGGCAAGCTCGTCGATCCGCGCCGGTAAGGGCGCGCATCGGGCAAAAGACACGTGCGGGCGCGTAACGGCTGACATGCTGCCGTCTCGCGCCCGCCCGTGCCTCTGCTATCTGTTCAAGTGCGCGCAAAGGTCGCCGCACGTCGGTCTCAAGCGCCGACTTCAGTGCGACCGGCTCAAGGCTTATCGCCTTCGCCTTCCTCGCGCATCTTGCGGTGGATGAACTCGCGCGGGCTTTCGCCCGCACGTGGTTGCGATGTGTCCTCAGTGCCACCCTCTTCGCCGGCGTCCTCCGCAGCGTCGCCGGAGGCTTTGGGCTCGTCGTGCCCCGTCATCCGGTCGATCTTTGAGCGCAAACGCGCCGCCCGCGCCTCTCTCGCCGCCTCGTCGTCCTCAGACATAGAATCCTCCTCCCCGCTTCGCCCGATAATTTATGCTTCCGCCGCGAGGAGCACAAGAGGCGAGAGCGGCGCGCGCGACGCCGCGAAACTTTTGGCGCGCTACTTACTCGCCGCGCGCTTGATCGCCTTGATCTGCCGACGCCACACGTCTGCGCGCGCGCTCGTCGGCTCGATGCTCGCGCCCTGCGACGCGGTGAGGCTCGTCAGGGTTTGCTGGCTCGGTCGCCGCGCTTTGAACGCCTCGTGCGTCACGTCGTAGATTTGGCGGCGGAAGCTCTTGCCCGACTTGACGGTCAGCTTGCCGAGGTCTTTGAACGTCGGCTTCTTCCCGCTAAAGAAGGTCTCCTGAAACCAGTGATCCGAGACGGGGTCGTGCCAGCTCAGGTAGCCGCCCTTGAGCACCTGGCGGGGCTTCTTGATCGCGCCGCTGTGGCTGTAGCGGTCGAACGGGTTGGCGACCGTGGAGAAATATTTGGGCGTGTAGAAGTCGGAGACCAGCACGCCGTTGATGACGTAGGCGAAGGATTCGTCTTCGCTCGGG
>JAVXVR010000338.1:0-12238 GCA_032230165.1 Acidobacteriota bacterium
GCAGTATAATGCGTAGTTGGGCTGCTTCGCATTCCGAAACATTATGAAATCTAAACGAAGTGAATTTCTGAAGGGTTTGTCTGTGGTGATTTTTATATTTGCATCGTTCACGATAAGTTTTGGTCAAGACCGAGCCGGAGTTGTTGAGTTAAAGTCGGCAGGTTGCGAGATAGATGAAGCAAATTTCAATATTGTTAGAGTTGATGCTTTGGAGAGGCTTGGTGAAAACGGTTTCCTTATTGCCGTCGCGCGGCTTGGCATTGGAGATAGAAGGCGCAATCTTAATCGCAGTCGCTTGAGTGCTACTAGAGAGTGGCTAAGAAATGCTGCCTTTCCTGTGGATAGGCTGGTTCTGGCGGAAGGGGAAAGGGTGAGTGGCAACGGGCGAGTCGAGTTTTACATTGGCGGCAAATTGACTCATGTAATTCTGCCTAAGCCAAATGTTGGTCTATGTATTGAATGTTGTAATCCTCGCCCAGAAGATTTCACCACGTATCGTGGAAGAAGGAAGAAGCGGCGGTGAGTGGTTGCAAGTAAGGCGCAGCCCAACAAGTCATTCGAGCGCGACGCCTCGGCAGCTTCGCTCTCATCAATCTTCCTAAAGATAAGATTGGATGCTGTTCGCTCGGCGCGGCTCAATTCCGGCGTTAAGTAGCTGAAATGCCTCAAGGGCTAAGTCGTAGTCGCTCTCCATTCAGGCTCTATGAAATTGAAGATCGGGATCATTAATCTATGCATGCAAGCCCGGGGCGGCGGTGAGAAGAGGACGCTCGCGCTGGCTGAGCACCTGAGCCGAAGCCATGAGGTATGGCTTTTCGTCAACGAACCGCTCGACCGCCTCGCGCTGGAACGGTATTTCGATGTTGATCTCAGCCGGATCAGATTCGTACCTCTGAATCAGTGCCGACATCCAGACACCAAGACTCAGTATCGTCCCCGCAGAGGCAGGTTGGACGACCTGACGGCGCAACTCTCCCCCTTCCAACGGATCAAGTCGCTTCAACTCGACATTTTTATCAATAACAGTCAAGGGAGCATTCTGCCCTGCCCGTCGGCACGAGGCATATACATGTGTATGTTCCCCGATAAACCCTCGACGCCAAATCGAAATAGTTCTCTACGTCGAGCCTACCATCTATTCATGGATCGGTTGGAGCGGCGTCTGTTCGGTTGCAGTGTCCCCGACTTCATTGATTCCTACTCAACTGTCACCGCCAACTCAAGCTTTACCGCCGAGTGGGTGAAGAGGTTGTGGGATCGCCGTGCTGAAGTCATTTACTCAGCCTGCGATAACATGGGACCGCCCATCGCTAAAGAGAAAATCATCCTCAATGTCGGACGCTTTACAAGTGTCGGCGCGGGTACTCTTTATAAACAGCAACACATCCTTTTAGACGTTTTCAAACAACTAACTGCCGCACAGAGAGACGGCTGGCAACTGCACTTCGCGGGCAGCGTGGCAAGGGATGCGGAATCATTGGCGCTGGTCGGACGCCTCAAAGATGCCGCCAGAGGGCGTCCCGTTTTTTTCCACTTCGATGCTGAACTCGACACGTTGCGTGACCTCTACCGGCGTGCGTCACTTTATTGGCACGCCACCGGCTACGGTTTTCCGGCTCGTGAGCAGCCCGCGCTGCAAGAACATTTTGGCATGACGACGATCGAAGCCATGTCGGCTGGCGCGGTGCCGGTCGTGATCAACTCGGGCGGGCAGAGGGAAGGTGTGACCCATGCGGTTGACGGTTTTCTCTGGAATGAACCTTCAACCCTCGCTGATCAAACGGTGCGACTGGTTAATGACCCTCATTTGTTGGAACGCTTGAGTCGGCAAGCAATGTGGTCTAGCGCTAAGTTCAGCAGGGCGGCTTTCAACGCGAGCATGGACCTTATTATTGAGCGGCTGATGTCCGAAAATTAAATCCATCAAGTTTGCGCCGAAGAATTCGCAGTCACGGAAACAAGAATAAGTCCCTCGCACAGACCGTGTCACAAGTCGCTCGCGCTCGCCCGCCGCCAGTCGCCTTAGCCCGTTTATTTCTTCCCTCACCTTCACCCGGTTGTTTTTCTATTGCCACACGCGCGCCGTGGATTTAATCTAGGCGCACTCCAAAAATTCGTGCGAGGTGCAAACATGGCAAGTGGCAAAACTTCAGGCGAGATTCCGCGCCGCGAGTTGGGGCGCACGGGCGAAGAGGTCTCGGCGATCGCCGTCGGCGGGTATCACCTGGGGCTCGCGAAGACGCGGCGCGAGGCGATCAGGATCGTCCGTGAAGCGTTAGACGCGGGCGTCACGTTTATGGACAACGCGTGGGAGTATCACGACGGCAAGAGCGAAGAGATCATGGGTGAGGCGCTCGCCGGACGTCGCCACGAAGTCTTTTTAATGTCGAAGGTCTGCACGCACGGGCGCGACCGCAAAGTCGCCATGCGGCAGTTGGAGCAATCTCTGCGACGCTTGAAGACAGATCATCTCGATCTGTGGCAGGTGCACGAAGTCGTCCACGACAACGATCCAGACCTGCACTTCGCGAAGGGCGGCGTCATCGAAGCGCTAGAGCAGGCGAAGCGCGAGGGCAAGGTGCGCTTCGTCGGCTTCACGGGTCACAAAGACCCCGCCATACATCTCAAGATGCTCTCGCACAACTACCCTTTCGACACCGTGCAGATGCCGCTCAACTGCTTCGACGCCACCTTCCGCAGCTTCGAGCAGCAGGTGCTCCCCGAACTTCTCAGGCGCGGCATCGCACCCCTCGGCATGAAGAGCATCTGCGGCACGGGCGACCCGGCGCGCAAGCGCGTCGTCTCCGCGCCCGATGCACTGCGCTACGCGATGAGCCTGCCCGTTGCCGCGACCGTGAGCGGCATGGACTCGCTCCGCGTGCTCCGGCAAAACCTGCGCGTCGCGTGCGACTTCACTCCGATGAGTGATGCGCAGATGCGCGCCTTGCGCGAGCGCGTCGCGGGTGTGGCGGCGGACGGTCATCTCGAACTCTACAAGACCTCGAAGCACTTCGACGGACCGCCCGGACGCAAGCAGCACAAATTCCCGCCTCTCGAAGAGCTTGCCGCCTGACGCGCGATCAGTTGTTTGACTCACATGACGAAAGAACACACTGGCGCGCCGGGCATCTCGCCGCCGCTTGGAGACATGAGCGCGGAGGACTTCCGCCGTTACGGGCGCGAAGTGGTTGATTGGATCGCCGACTACTTCGAGTCAATCGAACGGCGTCCCGTCCTCGCGCAGGTTCAGCCCGACGAGCTGATCGCGAAACTCCCCGCCGCGCCGCCCGAACACGGCGAGACGATGGACGCGATCCTCGCCGACGTTGATCGACTCATCGCGCCCGCGCTCACGCACTGGAGTCACCCATCCTTTTTCGCCTACTTCGCCACCTCGACCTCCGCGCCCGGCATCTTCGGCGAACTCCTGTGCGCCGCCTTCGACGCGAAAGCCCTGCTCTGGCGCACCGCGCCCGCCTCGCAGGAACTCGAAGAGGTGGCGCTCTCGTGGCTGCGTCAGATGACGGGGCTGCCCGAAAGCTTCGCGGGGATCATCTACGACACCGCGTCGGTCTCAAGCCTGCACGCCATCGCCGCCGCGCGCGAAGGTCTCGACTTGAAGATTCGCGAGGACGGCATGAGCGGTCGTGCCGACCTGCCTCTCTTGCGCGTCTATTGTTCCGAGCAGTCGCACTCGTCCATCGAGAAGGCTGTCATCACGCTCGGTCTCGGTCAGCGTTCTTTGCGCAAGATTCCGACCGACGCGGAGTTTCGCATGGACGCCGGAGCACTCGCGCGCGCCGTCGAAGAGGATAAGCTTGCGGGCTTCGTTCCCTTCTGCGTCGTCGCCACCGTCGGCACGACCTCGACGACGAGCGTCGATCCGGTCGAGCGGATCGCGGACGTGTGCGAGCAACATAAACTCTGGCTGCACGTGGATGCGGCTTACGCAGGCTCGGCTGCGGTCGTCCCCGAACTTCGACATCTCCTTGCGGGCTGCGAGCGCGCCGACACGCTCGTCATGAACCCGCACAAGTGGTTGTTTACGCCCTTCGATCTCTCCGTGCTCTACTGCCGGAGGATGGACTTGCTGCACCGCGCCTTCTCGCTCGTCCCCGAATACCTGCGCACGCTCGAAACGAACTGGCAGCAGGTGCGTAATCATTCTGAGTACGGCATCCAACTCGGTCGCCGCTTCCGCGCCCTCAAGCTCTGGATGATCATCCGCTACTTCGGGCGCGAAGGCTTAGCCGCGCGCATACGTGAGCACTGCCGCCTCGCCCGGCTCTTCGCCTCATTCGTCGAAGAGTCGCCCGACTGGGAACTGCTCGCGCCCACACCCTTAAGCGTCGTCTGCTTCCGCGCCGCGCCCGCGCGTGACAGCGAGACGAACGACGAACGCGAGGCGCGACTCGACGCGCTCAACGAGCAGATCATCAACTCGATCAACGCGAGCGGCGCGGCGTTCCTCACGCACACGAAATTAAACGGTCGCTTCACCATCCGCCTCGCCATCGGCAACATCCGCACGACCGAAGCGCACGTCCGCAAGGTCTGGGAACTTTTGCAGGAACAACTCGCGCGACTGTCGGACGCGGCGGCTAGAGGTTAGACGTTAATATTCTCAACCGCGCCCTTGCTCAACGTCGGCAGGATCGCGAGAATGCTCGGCACGAGCAGTCGCAGGTCGGCGAGGCGGTTCGACGTTGAGTGTAAAACTAAAACCGCGATGTCGAATTGGGGTAGGTACTGCTGGAAGGAGAGGTTGCGGTCAACAGTGACAAAGACATCGAACTCCTGTTCGGCGAGATGCAGAAACTCGCCGTTCTTCTTCGCCGCCCAGCCCATCTGCTGAGCCGTTTTAACTTCGTGCCCTGCGAGGTCGCGCGCGAGGCGGCGGTCAACGCATTCGTCCAAGAGCAGCTTCACGCTTGCGTCGCCAACTCGACGATCTGCTCTTCTGCCTCTTCGAGAAACGCAATAACCTGCTCGCGCTTGACCGTGGGGAAGCCGTCGAGAAAATCGTCAATCGTCTCCCCGCCCTTGAGGTAATCTAGGAGCGTCTGAACGGGCACGCGCGTCCCGGCGAAGACAGGCGTGCCGCCGAGCACATCTGGAGAGACGCTGATGATCTGATCGCTCATAGCTTATGCTAGTCGCAATCTGTTTCCGAGATCAAGACCAACTGAGACGAAAGCCGAGTGCACGATGAGAAAACTGCCCACAATGCTCTTGCTCGCGTGGTCTCTCCTCTGCCTGTGCCCGGAAGACGCGCGCGCGCAACGAGGCATGACGCCCGAAGACACGTTGCGCGTCGCGACGGTCGCGGACGCGCAGGTCTCGCCGGATGGCGCGCGTGTCGTTTACACGGTCTCGACCGTCGCGGGCAACGAGACGCGCTCGGCGCTGTGGCTCGCGCGCACGGACGATCCGCGCCGGGCGGGCGGTCAGGTCATTGTCGGCGACTTGAACCCGGCGCACCCGCGCTGGTCGCCCGATGGCACGCGCATCGCTTTTCTCGGCGCGCGCGGCGATCAAGCGGGCGTGTGGGTCGTCGTGGCGGAGGGCGGTGCGCCGCGACTCGTCGCGTCGGTGCGCGCGACCAATTTTTTCATCACCTATGCGGGCGAGCCCTTCGCGTGGTCGGGGGATTCGCGGCGCATCGCCTACGTCAGCGCGACCGAAGAGCTGGTGACGCCGGACGTGGCGGACAAGAGCTACCAGCGCGAGAGACCGGAAGCCGACCCGCGCGTCGTTGATCGTCTGCAATACAAGTCGCGCAACGGTTTCTCTGATCGCCTGCGCTCGCACGTCTGGGTCACGGACATCACGAACCCGCTGCCCCGGCAACTCACTTTCGGGCAGACCTACGATCATGCACTGACGTGGAATCCGCGCGGCGAAGAGATCGCCTTTCTCTCGAACCACGAGCCAGACCCGGACGCGAACAACAACTCCGATATCTTCACCGTCAATGTTTCCGACGGTCGCACACGACAACTTACCAGCACGCGCGGCTGCGAGTATGACCCGACGTGGTCGCCCGACGGGACGCGCATCGCCTACACCGCGACGACGCGCGAGGTGACGACGATTGATAGCGTCGCCGAGGATGCGCACGTCTGGATGCTCGACGTGTCGAACGGCGGCAGGCGCGAGTTGACCGCCGAGCAGGAACGTCGCGCTCGCTCGCCGCAATGGTCGCCCGACACAAATTCGAACCTCTACCTCGCGGGCGATCACGGTCGCACGACGATCTACCGCGTCGCCGTCGGCGCATTCTCGCGCGATTCCCGCATTCAGACGTTTACGCTCTGGGGCGATCAGGCGGGCGAGATGCGCGCGCTGTTCGTCTCAGAGAGGCAAGTCGCTGACTCAGCCGCGACGCAGAACCTGCGCCCCTTCCAGCCGTTCCAGATCACGAGTTTCAGCGTCGCGTCGCGATTCGTCGCCGCGAGCCCGCCCGTACGCGGTTTCGCGCCCTTACCAGTGCCCGTCGTCGCCTTCACGCTGACCGACCCCGTCACGCCCGCCGAGGTCTTCATCGCCGCCCCCGCGGGCATCCCCGTCCGCCGCCTGAGCGCGCACAACGATCAGATCGGGCGCGCGTCGCGCTTCTCTGAACTTGAGGAGTTGAACTTTGAAAGCTCCGACGGCACGCCCGTTCAAGGCTGGCTCATGAAACCTGCGGCGTGGCGCGGCGAGCGCGCGCCTTTGATCCTGAGCATCCACGGCGGACCGCACGGCGCATACGGCTACGGCTTCAACGCGACGTTTCAGGCTTACGCCGCGCGCGGCTACGCCGTGCTGCTCATCAACCCGCGCGGATCAGTCGGCTACGGTCAGAAATTTTCCGACGGGACGCTGCGCGAGTGGGGCGGCGGCGACTACCGCGACTTGATGGCGGGCGTGGACTTCGCGCTCAAGAAATACAGTTGGCTCGACGCGAACCGCCTGGGCGTGACGGGCGGCTCATACGGCGGCTTCATGACGAACTGGATCATCACGCAGACGCCGCGCTTCCGCGCCGCCGTCTCATCTGCTTCGGTCTCAAATTTGATCAGCTTCTATGCCACTTCCGTTTATCAGGATTTGGTTCACGCCGAGTTCGGCATGCCGTGGGACGACTACGACCTGCTCTGGCGTTGGTCACCCTTGCGCTACGTGCGCGACGCGCAGACGCCCACGCTCTTCATCCACGGCGAGCAGGACAACGACGTGCACATCACGCAAGCCGAAGAGATGTACATGGCGCTGCGCCGTCGCGGGATCGAAACGGTGCTCGTCCGCTACCCGCGCGAAGGTCACGGCTTGCGCGAGCCGCGCCACCGTCTCGACGCTTTAGAGCGGACGCTCGCTTGGTTCGATAAGTATCTTAAGTAGCATTCAGCAATCAGCCGTCAGTAATCAGCCGAACAATAATTGCTGCCGCTGCCGCGTTGCTGATGGCTGCATTGCCGATGCCTGATTGCCGTTTGCTTTGCTGACTGCTGATTGCTGAATGCTGATTGCTATGTTGACCCACATCGTCATCTGGAAGTACCGCGCCGGGGTGACGCAAGCCGAGCGCGAGGATCACGTCGCGCGGCTGCGCCGCCTGCCCTCTTTCATCCCGCACATCGAGAGCTTCTCGGTCGGCTTCGACGAGCTGCACCTCGCGCGCTCCTACGACACGGGACTCATCGCAACTTTTCGCGACCGCGCCGGACTCGAAGCATACGACGCGCACCCGGAGCACATCCTCGTCGCGACTCTGGGGCGCAGCATCTCCGAGCACGTCGCGTCCGTTGATTTCGAGAGCGAGGATTGATGAAAAGGCTGTTGAAGATACTGCTCGCGCTCCTTGTCCTCTTCGCCGTCTCACAGACGCCTTTCATCTACCGTCGCCAGCAGCTCGCGCGGCTCGACGCGGCGATCCGAAGACTGAACTCGCAGCGCGTAGCGACCGACGACGCAGGGCTTGCGGACTACAAGGGCGCGATGCACGTCCACTCCTCGCTCGGCGGTCACAGCACGGGCACGCTCGCCGATATCGTCGAAGGCGCGCGAGCGAACGGTCTCGCGTTCGTCGTCATGACCGAGCACCCATCTTCGCTCACAGACACGCGCGTGGCGACGCTCAGCGGCACACACGACGGCATCATCTTCGTTCCCGGCAACGAGACGAATGAGTCGCAGCGCGACCGGCTGCTCACCTTCGGCGGCGCGAACGCGCCTAACGATGCGAGCGCGAGTCCGACTCCCGCGTCGAACCCCGTCGCAGCCTCCACACAGTCACTCATAGATCGCGCGAAGGCTTCAGGCGATCTCGTCTTCGTCGCGCACCCCGAAACTTTCGAGAGCTGGCAGACGGCGCGCGGCTTCGACGGCATGGAGGTTTATAACCTGCACGCCGACTCGAAGCACGTCCGCCCCGTCTTGCTCTTCTTCGATGGACTCTGGTCTTACCGCAGCTTCCCCGACCTGCTCTGGACGCGATTCCACGAAAGCCCGACCGACAATCTGCGACGCTGGGATGAACTCACAGCACAGGGTCGGCGCGTTGTCGCCATCGCAGGCAACGACGCCCACGCGAACGTCGGCGTGAGCCTGCAAGATTTGACGGGCAAGCCGCTCTTCCAAATAAAACTCGATCCTTACGAGCGCAGCTTCCGCGTCGTCCGCACGCACGTCCTCGTCCCGCGCGGACAGGCTTTCGACTCCGCCACGCTCCTCGCCGCGCTCGCCGCCGGGCACGCCTACGTCTCCTTCGACGTGCTCTCAGACGCGACGGGCTTCCGTCTGACGGCGACAAACGGCGCGACAGACGCGTTGATGGGCGACGAGATCGCGCTCGCGGGCGGCGTGCGCCTGCGCGTCGCCGTGCCGGTCGAGAGCCGCGTCGTGCTTGTTAAAGACGGACGGAAGTTTGATGAGAAGTTGACGAGAGAGAATGAGTGGGCGCTCAGCGAGCGCGGCGTCTATCGCGTCGAGTGCTACCTGCCGCAACTCCCCGCGTTCGTGAATCAGAAGCCGTGGATCATTTCAAACCCGATCTACGTCAGGTGAGAAAAGTCTTGGAGGCTTGGAGTCAATAGCATGAAATCTTTGTCTTCTGACTCAAGACTCCAAGACTCCAGACTCCAGACTATTTTCCCCGGATACGACTTCGCCCCGCATGACTTGTGCCGTGCGGGGCGATCTCGCGAGCCGGAAAGCTCCTGACTCAATTTTTCGGAAGGGCGCTTCGAAGCCGCCGCGACTGTAGAGAACCTCGTGTTTGGCTCTTCTCACGCGACATTCCCGAGTGTTAGGGAAGCGCGTGTACAGCTTCCTGGTTAGCCATTTGGAAGTGAGTCTATTGATGAAATATTTAACTGTCAAGACTCACTTTGACCGTCTCCGAGTCATACAAGCATTGCGCGCCCCAATTAAGCTGAATTGACCGTAAAGACGCTGCCAACTCGCACACATCGCCATGAGCCTCCCTCAGGTTTGCTCCGCGACCCGGCGCAAGCTCGCTCCGGCGGCACATGCTTCTTCAGCGGCGGCATCGGAGAGAGCGGCGGCGGCGCACAGGACGAGCGCGATCCAAAAGAGGTCTGCGACGAGGAGGTGCGCGAGCTGCAACCAGACGGGCGCAAGCAGCGTGACGTTCGCAACGCCTAAACCGACCTGCGCGATGAAGAGCGTGGCGAGCACGGCGGTAAACTTTTTGACGGCGCGCGCGGGGCGCAAAAAGTTCCCCGTGTAGGACGCGACCATCACGCAGTAACAGCCCGCGACGACTGCGATTGCAGGGTGCAGCACGCGCAGGCGCAAGAGGAAGTGCGCCGCCGGTGACAGGTCTTGCCGCAAGCCTTCGGCGAGCGTGCGCGCCGGAAACAAGGTGTCGCCGAGCGCGTTGACCGCGCCGCTCACGGCGACGGAGAGCGCGCACGCGAGCGCGACAAGGAAGAGTGTGCCGACGCTTCCCTGCCCGCGCAGACGCACCGCGCCGCCCCCGCCCGCCCACCAAGCCGTGAGCGCGAGCGAGCCGAGCAGCATGAAAGTGTTGACGAGGTGCAGCGACATCACAACAGCGCGCGCCGCCGAAGCGTCCGCGACGACGAGCCCGAACTTGACGAGTGCCGCGCCGATCAACGCCTCGCAGAAGATGAAGACGAGCGCCGCGACCGCCGCGCGCCTCACGCGATGACCCTTCGGGCACACGCGGAAAGCTGCGGCGACTAATCCGACGACGAGCAGCAGCGCCGCGCCGCTCGTCGCGCGGTGCGCGAACTCAACGAGCGTCTTGACAAGCGGGCTTGCCGGAATCATCTCGCCGTTGCACAGGGGCCAGTGCGCGCCGCACCCGTCGCCCGACGCGGACGCGCGCACGTACGCGCCCCACATGATGACGAGCAGGTTGAACGCCGCGACGAACCAGGCGTAGGCGGCGAGTCTGAGCGGCGGCGCGATGTTAGATTTTTCTCTCACAAGGATTTTTTTCGCAGGCGGGCGATTCATTCGCTCCGCGGCGACATGCTGACGAGTTCAATTCGATTATAAGTCAGGCGAGTTCGAGCCGTCATCAGCGCGGGTGACCCTCAAGCGTGCAGGACGTGGCGCAGCGCGCCGTCGAGCGTCGGGTATTTGAAGTCGTAGCCAGCCGCTTGCAAACGCTCCGGCACGACACGCGTGCTCGAAAGCAGCAGCGCGTCAGCCATCTCACCCAGCGCGAGGCGCAAGCCGAAGGCTGGCGCAGGCAGGAGCGTCGGACGACCGAGGACGCGACCGAGGGACTTCGTGAACTCCGCGTTCGTCACAGGCTCCGGCGCGACGACGTTGACCGCGCCGCTCAAGTTTTCGTTCGCGAGCGCGAAGTGGATGATCTCCACGACATCGTCAATCGCGATCCAACTGTAAAACTGTCGCCCGCTCCCGACCTTGCCGCCGACGCCGAGCTTGAACGGCAGGAGCATCTTCGCGAGCGCGCCGCCCTCGCCGCTTAAGATCAGACCGAAGCGCAACAAGACCGTGCGTATGCCCGCCGCCTGCGCCGCGTCAGTCGCCGCTTCCCACTCGCGGCACACTTCCGGCAAGAACCCTTCGCCCGCCGCGCTCGCCTCGGTCAACACTTCGTCGCCGCGGTCGCCGTAGTAGCCGATTGCCGAAGCGGAGACGAGCGCGCGCGGTCGCGCATTCAACTTCGCGAGAGTCTCAACCAGAAGTCGTGTGCCTTGCACGCGGCTGTCGCGTATGCGCCGCTTCTTTTCGTCCGTCCAGCGACCGCCCGCGATGTTCTCGCCCGCGAGATGCACCGCCGCGTCGTGACCTTCTAGACTCGCCGCGTCGATCTCGCCGCGCTCCGGCTGCCACTCGACTTCGCGCACGCCCGCCGTCTCGCCCTTCGACTTTCGACGCACGAGTTGAGTCACCTCGTGCCCGCGCCCCAGGAGCGACGGCACGAGCCACGATCCGACCAGCCCGCTCGCGCCCGTCACGATCACTTTCACGATAGAATGCCTCCCGCGCAAAAATTCGCCGCAGATAAACGCAGATCGGCGCAGATGAAAGACAATCACTGATCGGCGTTAATCTGCGTTCATCTGCGGCTATTTTCTTCCGCCGTTTTCTGCTCACCCGCGCGCCACTTTACCAGCTTTCGCACGACCCACACAGCGACGACGAGCGCAAGCGAAGGCAGCCACACCCACATCAACTCACTCGCGAAGACTTCGATTCCGCGTTCGCTAAAGAATCCCAGCCCGATGGGCGACACCTCAATCGGTCGCCACGGGAAGAAGTAACGCCGCGCGCTAAACGGCGCGAAGAAAGCGACGCCCAGTCCGCCATCCGTCAGCGCGTCGAGCACGCCGTGCGACGCCGTGACGACGAAAAAGTATGCGATGAGCGCTAACCAATGGCGCGTGGACGTTTCCACTTCTCGAAACGCGAGCTTAACAACCGCGAAACTCAGGCAGAGCGCAAACGCCACTGAGTGCGTCAGCCCGCGATGACCGAGCATGTCTCCATAGCGCACGCCGAACGCGAAGCCTATCACGTCCGCGTCCGGCAACACGGCGCACAGCACAGACCACACCCAGAACTTCGGCGGCATTGCCTCGCGTGTGTACGTCTTGCCAATCGCGACGGCGGCGACGGCGTGTGAGAAGATCGTCGGCATAAAGTCTCAAACGCACTCACCATTGATAAGTCCGCCGTATCGCCGAGTCCCCGTAAGTCGCGCCCTTACCGGTAAGGACGACTTTGTCTG
>JAVXVR010000379.1:0-8094 GCA_032230165.1 Acidobacteriota bacterium
AACGCGCACGTCACCACGCCGACTACGCCCGCCAAGTCTTCAGGCTAGACGCGGCTGCGTAGAATATATGCTCTGCGCGGCGCGGCGGCGCTCGCCGTCGTTCTCTACCACGCCGTCGGTCAGACGACGGCGGGCTCAGGAATCTTTGCGCGCCTCTTCGCCGCGCCCGCGCACGCCGTCGTCTCGTATGGCTACACGGGCGTCTTCCTCTTCTTCGTCATCTCCGGCTTCTGCATCCACCTGAGTCAAGCGAAGGCGCAAGCCTCGGGGCGCGAGCCGCGCGTCGAGTTCTTCTCGTTCTGGCGTCGCCGCGTGCGACGGCTCTACCCGCCCTACCTCGTCGCGCTTCTTTTCTATCTCGCGGTCGCCTATGCGACGGGACACCTGCCGCTCGACCGCTTCTTCGCGTGGGACTTGTCGGCGCACCTCCTCATGCTCCACAACTTCGACACGCGCACCTGCTACAGCATCAACAGCGTCTTCTGGACGCTCGCCATCGAAGAACAACTCTACCTCGCCTACTTCCTCTTGCTCTTCCTACGAAGACGTTGGGGTTGGGCGACGACGCTCGCCGTCTGCTTTGCCGCGCGCGTCGTGTGCTTCGTCTCTTTGACGGTGTTGCGTGAAGTGAAGGGCATTGATATTCCGATCCCGGAAGCGGCGGCGAGCCACTGGTTCACGTGGGCGCTCGGCGCGCTCGCGGTCGAGTCGGCGTTCGGGCTCGTCACACTGCCGCGCTGGTGTCGGAGCTGGCGCGTCGGCGCGGCGGCTCTGCTTGCCGCTGCTGCGCTCTCGCAACTGCTGCCCCTCTACGAGTCGCACCGCGCGCTGCACGACGGCAGTTGGCTCATGCTCCACCCGCTGTGGGGCTTTGGCTTCTTCGTCGTGCTCAACCGAGCGGTCGAAGCCGAGCGCGGCTGGCGGGCAAGGGGCGCGACGCCGGAGTGGATCGCGCGCCTTGCGGCGGTCGGGCTCATCTCCTACTCGCTCTACCTGACGCATCAGCTCGTGCTGCTCGAATCGTGGAAGTTTGAGCCGATGCCGATGCCTCAGACGCTCGTCGCCATCCTCGTGATGACGCCTCTGTGCATCGTCTTCGCGTGGCTCTTCTTCCTATGCTTCGAGCGACCCTGCCTCCCGCGCCCTTCCGTCGGCGCAACCCGCGCGAACGTCGCGCGCCACGCTCCGCTTACGTTGCCCGCGACGCGCGAAGAGCCGACAGCGGCGGCGGTCGTGCCCGAAGGCGCGCTCTAAAACGAGCGCAACCGAGCCTCGGCATGTGTGGCGGTTTTTCGCCGCGCGACAAAACAGCCACAGCGCGACGGAGTCTCCACGACAACAGCGCGCGACCCGTCGGCAAAATTCCTCAGAATAATCGTCATTTTCCGCGTCGTCGCAGTCCGCCCGCTGTGGTCTCCGTTTTGCTCTCACATTCAGGCGAAACCCCTCCGGTTCACGCCGGACTAGAAAACGCATTTAATTTCAAAGGAGCAGACTATGAAGAATGTTGTGAAGAACGCCGCGCTGGCTCTCTCGCTCGCGCTTTCGTTCGGCGTCCCCGCTACTCTCGCGAAGGGCAAGGCGAGTGCTGCGCGCGTCGCCGCGATCAAAAAGTGCAACGAAGACTACGCCGCGGCGAAGAAAGACGCCGCAGGGAAGAAGGGCAAAGATCGCAAGGCGGCGATGGCTGCCGCGTCGAGCGCGAAGAAGCAGTGCATCGCCAGCGCGCCGAAGCCGTAAGGGTCGTCCACGTCTGACGCGCCGCAAGGCGCGCCTAGCAGAGGGGAGCGCGGTCGCTTTACATGAAGCGACCGCGCTCTCTTTTTATCGAGGGCAGAGCGCGCCGTCTGTCGCGCACGCGCGAGTCAGTGTTGACAGCGCGGCGCGCTTGGCTTAAAACTTTTCGCCATGCCTGTGCCGAAGTTTCTGCTACGCGGTTTCCGCCGCCCGCGCGAGGTGGTCGCGCCCGCGCTCGGCGCACTCGAGCGTGAGGTGTTGGAGTGTCTGTGGCGGCGCGGCGAGGCGAGCGTGCGCGACGTGCACGCCGCGTTTGGCGAGACGACCGCCTACACCACTCTGATGACCACGCTCGACCGACTCTACCGCAAGGGTCTGCTCGTGCGGCGCAAAGAGGGGCGCGCCTTTCGCTACGCGCCTCGTGTCACGCGCGAAGCGCTCGCGCAGGGCATCCGTGAAGATTTGCTCGAAGACCTGATAGGTCAGAACGCCGAAGGCGTCGAGCCCGTGCTCTCCTACATCATCGAGAGCGTGGGCGAGCGCGACCGCGCGCTTCTCGACAAGCTCGACCAGATGATCAAAGAGAAGCGCCGCGAGTTGAAACGGAGAGGCTGAAGATCGAATGTACTACCTGATCGGCATCTGCGTCTCGCTCGCCGCGTTCTGCGCCGCCAACTGGCTCGGCTCGCTCGTCGCGGCGGGCGCGTGGCGCATCATTCGCCCGCTCGCGCGCCGCCTGCCGCCCGCCGCGCGCGCCGATCTCATCTTCGCGCTACGCACCGTTCCCTCGGCGCTCGCGCTCGCCTGTGTGGCGACGCTTTTGCTCCCGGCATATTTCACCTATGAGCCCGCGCACGCGGAAGAGGCGGTCGGCTTCAAACTCGCGCTCGTCGCGCTCATCTCAGCGACGGGCTTCGCGCTCGCCGCGTGGCGCGCCGCCGTCTCGCTCGTCGCGACGCGGCGGATCAGACGCAGCTTGATGCGCCGCGCTACACCGCTTGATCTACAAGGCGTCGCCATTCCCGCCTTTAGCGTCGAGCACCAACTGCCGCTCGTCGCCGTCGTCGGGTGCATGCGCCCGCGTCTCTTCGTCGCCCGTCAACTCTTCGACGTGCTCGGCGCGGACGAAATCGCGGCGGCGGTCGCGCACGAACTGGGTCATGTCTCGGCGCGCGACAACTTCAAGCGCACGCTCATGCACATCTGCCGCGACGTGCTGCCGCTCGCGCCGTGCGCGCGGCGGCTGGAGCGCGAGTGGTCTGCCGAAACGGAGAGCGCGGCGGACGAGTTTGCGGCGCGCGCAGGGGGCGCGCCAGCGGCGATCTCGCTCGCCTCGACGCTCGTTAAGATCGCGCGGCTCATGCCGGAGACGGGCGTGCAAGCGACCTCGGCGGCAGTCGCCATGCTCGTTGACGGCGAGGCGGGTGTGGCGGAGCGCGTTGACAGACTGCTCGCCTTCGCCGACGCGGCGGCGGCGAAGACGCCTGAGCGCGCGCACACTCGCAACGTCGTGCGACACGCGGCGACTTTAAGCTACCTCGTCATCTTCCTCTCGACCCTCCTGCTCGCCACGCAACACGTCGTCACGCGATCTCTTTACGCCGCGCTCGAACACGTCGTCTCCGCGCTCAGCTAACGGCGGAAGCCCGACCGTGAGGGAGGGCGTCCTGTCATCAGCGCGCAGGCGCCCTCCCTCACGGTCGGGCTTCCGCCCCGGCACACCGACCTACATTCTCTCAGTCGAAGATGAGGTGGACGCCCGATTGCTCGACGGGGACGAATGTCGGCTCGACGCCGAACACTTCGCGAATGCGTTCGGCTGTGAGCACCTCGACGGGAGTGCCGGTCGCCACGACGCGTCCGTGGTTGAGCAAGACGATCTGGTCGGCAAAGCGTGCGGCGAGGTTCAGATCGTGAACCACGCCCACCGTCACCACGTCTGGGGCGTCGGCGAAGCCGCGCACCTTTTTCATGAACTCGATCTGATGACGGATGTCGAGAAAAGTGAGGGGCTCGTCGAGGAACAGGTAACGACAGGACGGGGGCGTCGAGGAAGAATCAGTCACCGGGAACGAGTTGGATTTGGTGTTTGTGTTGGCGTCGTTGCGCCACAGTTGCGCCAGCACGCGTGCGAAGTTGACGCGCTGGCGCTCGCCCCCGCTGAGAGTCTGGTAGTTGCGATCAGTGAACTCCGCTACGTCAAAGAACTCCATCAACTCGTCAGCAATCTTCTCGTCAACGATGCCCGGACGCGTTCCGAAGTGCGGGTAGCGTCCCATCATGACGACCTCGCGCACGGAGAGTGGGAACGCGACTTCGACGGCTTGTGAGAGCACCGCGCGACGCTTCGCGAGATCGGACTCGCTCGAGTGTTGTACGTCCGCGCCCTCGTACTCGACCTTGCCTGTACGGGGGCGCAGCAGCCGCGCCAGCACCTTGATGAGAGTTGACTTGCCCGCGCCGTTCGGTCCGATGATCAGGTGGAGTTTGCCGGGCGCGAACCGTGCCGACACGTCGGAGATGAGCGTCTTGTCGCCGACCCGGAAACTGATGTCGCTGGCTTCGAGCATAGCGAGTTGAGCAATGACGCCGAGAGAACCGACGGCGCTACGCCGTAGTTTGTCAGAACACGTACCGGCGTCGCCGCAGCAGAAAAAGAAAGACGGGCACGCCCACCGCCGAAGTGACGATGCCGATGGGCAGCTCCGCGGGGCGGAGCGAGAGCCGTGCGATGAGATCAGCGAGGCTCAGGAGCGTTGCGCCCACGAGCGCGCTGCCGACGATCAGATATCGGTTGTCAGCCCCACGCATCATGCGCAGGATGTGCGGCACGACCAGCCCCACGAAGCTGATGACGCCCGTGAACGCCGTCGCGACGGCGACGATGAGGACATTGACGGAGAGGATGATCCACTTCAAACGGTTCACGTTCACGCCGAGGTACGTCGCCTCCTCTTCGCCGATCATCAAGGCATTAAGTTGCTTCGCGTAGCGCAGCGCGACGAGCGTCCCGCCCACGGTCGAGACGGCGACGATCTGGACGGCGCGCCAGCTCGCGCCCGAAAGCGTGCCCAGACTCCAGAACGTGATCGAGCGCGCCTGCGGGTCGCGCGCGATGTAAGAGAGAAACCCGATGGCGCTCATAAACAGCGCGTTGACCGCGAGCCCCGTGAGCAGCAGCATTACGATTGAAGCGCGCCCGTCTTCGCGCGAGCGCGCGAGCAGAAACACGAGGTACGTGGACGCGACGCCGCCTATGCACGCGGCGAGAGGAAGACTCCAGAGACTCGTGCCGAAGTGGAGGACGCCCCCGAGGACGAAGAAGAGCGCCGAGCCGAAGGCTGCGCCGCTCGACGTGCCGACGAGTCCCGGCTCGACGATGGGGTTGCGAAAGAGTGCCTGCATGAGCGCGCCGCCGACGCCGAGGCTCGCGCCGACGAGCAGGCAGAGCACGGCGCGGGGCAGGCGCAGCTCTAGGAAGATGCGCTGGTCGAGCGTGGGTTCGGGTTGTCCGGGAAGGAGAGAGACGAGCGCCCGCGCGATTGCCGAGATCGAAAAATCAATGGCCCCGTAGCGAATAGACGCAGCCAGCACGAGGAGCATGGCGAGGGCTAATGCGAAGAGAAGTCCGCGCCGGGTCGCGGGTTGTTTAGTCACTTTTGATGAATGACCGCCGCCACTTTCTCTATATTCTCGCCGGAGCGCGGACCGAAGTACATCAGTTCGTGCTCTTCGATGCGGTAGATGCGACCCGTCTTGGCGGCGTTTGAAGTGGCGACGCCCGGCAACTCCTTGATCTGATCCACGGAGCCGCCGAGTCGGTCGTAGCCAAAATCGGTGACGAGTATCACGTCCGGATTCGCCTGCGCGACGATCTCCGGCGAAGCCATCCGCTGCATCCCCTGTGAGTCAATCGCCATCTGTCCGCCCGCCCATTCTATCATCCGGCTAGCCGCGCCGCCGTCGCCGCCCCCGCCCTTGCCTACGACGAGATAGACGTTAGACGCGCGCCCGAAGTGTATGACCGCGACGCGCGGGTGATCCGCGTACTGCTTGACCCGTTCGAGCGAAGCTGCCATCTGAGAGTCGAGCGTGCGGCACAACTCTTCCGCACGCGCTTCCCGGTGAAAGTATGCGCCCATCTCGCGGATGAGGGCTTTCGTGCCTTCGAGCGAATCGTTCTTCGCGTTGAAGGTCTGCATCGGGATGTTCAAGCCCTTGAGCTGCTCGACGACCTGCGGGGGCCCGATATTGTTGTCGTGGATGATGGCGGTCGGGTGGAGCGAGAGGATGCCTTCGGCGCTGAGCGCGCGGTGATAGCCAACCGTCTGCACGTTCTTCACTGCGGGAGGGTACGTGCTTGAGAAATCAACTCCGACGACCGTGTCCTGTGCGCCGAGAGCCCAGATGATTTCGTTGTAGGTCTGCGAGATGACCACCAGACGCTCAGCCTTCGCGTCATTGGCTCGATTGGAGAAGCGCCCGCAGTTCATCATTGAGACGAGCGCGGCGGCGACAAGCGCGGCGAGTAGGATTCGTTTCATCGTGGATGGCGGGAGGGCGAGTAGTTGGAAGTTCCAAGTTGGAAGTTCCAAGTTCCAAGGTCTCGATCCGGGCTTGAAACTTGGAACTTGGAACTTCCAACTACTTCGAGCTTAGAAGATGAATCGCGCTTGCAGTTGGAACATGCGCGGCGGATCGACGTTGGCGAACGCGGGAAGCGCGTTCGTGGTCGTGCCGACGGCAACGAGCTGACCGAATGTCGCGCTCGGTGTCGCCAAGTCGCCATAGATCGTCTGTCCGCGACCGAGGTAGTTGCCGTGATTGAAAAGGTTGAAGCCCTCCAGCCTGAGCAGGAGCGCCGTGCGTTCCGACAGCTTGATGCGATTCTCCACGAAGAACGCCACGTCCTGCGTCGCCGTGCCGTGAAACGCCGACTTGCCGATGACGGTGCCATTGATGACGGGGCGGTCGTTGTTGATACCGTCGCCGTTGTTGTCAACGCCGGTGGTGGCATTGAACGGACGCGACGACGCGAGCTGCGTCAGCGTGCCCGCCGTGAAGTTGTATGGGAAACGGTAGTGGAAGGTGATAACCGCGCGATGACGCTGATCGACCACGCTCAGCCCGCGCTCGACCTCGCCGAGCTGCGAGATGTGGCTCTCGTTGGGTCCGATGCCGTTGCCGTCCGGCTCGGTCGTGTTGGTCGCCTTCGAGAGCGTGTAGCTGACGGAGGCGTACATCTTCCTGTTGCCGCGATAGCTGATCTGCGTCTGCAAGCCGTTGTAATCGGCGACGCCAAGGTTCGTCAACACGTTGACCTGACGCACGCCGCTCGGCGCTGGCAGAATCGCACGGGTGGCATTGGCGGCTGCCACGCTTCTCACCTGTCCGGGTGCCGTGCGGGCGAAGGGCGTCGGGGCGTTGAGATCAACCGTGCGATCAATGCCGCTCAAGTGCTGACGGACATAGTCGCCGCCGACGAACAACCCCTTGACGACCTCGCGCTCCGCGCCGATGGAGAAGACCTGACTGCGCGGGTTCACCAGCGCGTCCGGATAGTTTGGCAGCAGGTCGAAGTTCAGCCCGTACTTCGCGAACTGAGCCCGGTAGAAATCCCTGCGTCCCGCCTTGATGACAATGTCGCGCGCGGGAATCTGCGAAGGTGCCAGCGTCCTCGGATCGACGTTCACAGGAAGGCACGAGCCCGTCAGGCAGGTCGGGAAGCCGATTGACGTGGCTCCGGTCGGCGTGGCGGTATAGGTCGTCAAGCCGTCGAGCCCGTTGACGAGGTAGCTGGCGACGGCGTTCGAGCGAATCTGCGTGTAGTACATGCCGTAGCCGCCGCGAATCGAGGTGCGCGCGTCGCCCTTGGGGTGCCAGCCGAAGCCTATGCGCGGCGCGAAGTTCTTCTTCGCGTCGGTCAGGGTCTGCCGGTCGTAGCGCAAGCCGAGATTCAAAGTGAAATCGGAGCGCACTTTCCAATCGTCCTGCGCGAACCCGGTCAAGAGCCACTGCGACAGGTTGTAGCTGCTGATGCCGAAGTTGATCGGCTGCGTGTAGTTCTGCACGTCTGCGAGCGTCAACTGATCGAAGGGCGCGGTGGTTGTGTTCCTGAACGTGAACGTGCCGAGGACGGCGGTGCCGGGCTCGCTCCCCGTGCCGCCCGAAGTGTGATGGAGTATGCCGCCGCCGAAGCGTAGGTAGTGCTTGCCGATTGACCAAGACAGCGTGTCTGAGAACTGCAACTGGTGACTAAAGATGTCGGAGAGTCGCGACTGTCCGATGGTGAAGGGCACATTACCGGCGCGCGTGTAGGTGGTCGAGAGGTCTCGGGCTTCCCATTTCGTGACGGGA
>JAVXVR010000504.1:0-4056 GCA_032230165.1 Acidobacteriota bacterium
CTTACCTCGGACCTGAATTTTCGAGCGAAGAGATTCGCGCCTTCCTCGACATGGCGGGCGCGAGCTATCGCCGCATCGAGCAGGCGGAGATCGCGGAGACAGTCGCGCGCTTGCTCGCCGAGGAAAAGATCGTCGGATGGTTCAACGGTCGCATGGAGTTCGGACCGCGCGCTCTGGGTGCGCGCTCGATCCTCGGCGACCCGCGTTCGCCGCGTATGCAGTCGCAGATGAACTTGAAGATCAAGTTTCGCGAAAGCTTCCGCCCCTTCGCACCTTCGGTCTTGCGCGAGCGCGTCGCGGATTATTTCGAGCTGGACTGTGATTCGCCATACATGCTTCTCGTCGCGCCGGTGCGCGAACACTTGCGCGTTCCCGTGACGGATGCGGAAGAGAAACTCTTCGGCGTCGAGAAGTTGAACGTCCCGCGCTCCACGATCCCGGCGGTGACACACGTTGACTATTCCGCGCGCGTCCAGACCGTCAGGCGCGAGGACAACCCGGCGTACTACGATCTGATCGCCGCGTTCGAACGTCTGACGGGCTGCCCCGTCCTCGTCAACACCTCTTTTAACGTGCGCGGCGAGCCTATCGTCTGCACGCCCGAACAGGCTTACACCTGCTTCATGCGCACCGAGATGGACTGCCTCGTCGTCGGCGAGTTCGTGCTTGAGAAGAGGGCGCAGGACGCTTCGGCTTTCGTGGATGATGTGGCGTGGCAGGAGGAATTCCAGCTTGACTAAACGCGCGGGCAAGTCGAGCGCACACGATGCGAAGTCGCGCGTGACGAACGAGCAAGCACGCAAGACCGCGCTGCTCGTCGGCGTCGTCCTGATCCTCATCGCCGCGTGGAACTACTATCGCGGGCGCATGACGGTCGTCGAAATCTTCGGCGCGCTCGGCGCGCTGCTCGCCTTCTTCGGCTTGTTTGTCCCGCCTGCCGCGCGCGCGTTTCACACCGGCTGGATGAAGTTCGCGCACGCGCTCGGCTGGGTCAACAGTCGCGTGCTGCTGACAGTCCTCTTCTACGGTGTGTTCGCACCCTACGGCTTCCTCTCGCGTCTCACGGGACGCGACCCGCTCGGTCGGCGCGGGGACAGGGGCGAGACCTACTGGACGACGCGCAAAGCGACGAGGCAATCCGCCGCACAGTTTGAGAGACTGTTCTGACGAGTCGCTATTCTTCTACGGGATAATTTTTTGCAGGCTGCTTGCTAGGAGCTTAACGGATGGGCAAACTCGCGCTCGCGAATGAAATCTGGCTCTTCCTCCGCCAGAACAAAAAATACTGGTTGCTCCCCATCATCGTCGTCCTCGTCCTGATGGGCGTGCTCCTCATCTTCGCGCAATCATCCGCGCTCGCGCCGTTCATCTACACGATCTTCTAACGCGTAACTCCGCCGCACATGTCTAAGCGCGGGCGCTGTATCGTACGCTGATAGCGGGGCTATGCCGCGAGTGCGGCGGCACACTACCAGTTATGCACGGAGTTCTACGGGATGACTTGAATGTCGCCGTCCCAGCGCTTTAATGCGGCGAAGGAGTATGCCCAGACGGATAAAACCTCACAGCTTTTCATGTTGCCGGGGATGAGATTCTTCGACGGTATGCCCACGTCGCCTTTCTGCTCCGCGTCCGTCGCCCACCAGCTCATATAGGCTCCCCTGTCACCGGGCACTTCGTAATCTGACGGTACCCATCCTCCGGGCTCCGGCTGGCACAGTCGCCACACGAGCCTGTCCGGCACTTCGATATTAGTCCCGTTGTCTTCGACGACGAGTTGCACCCACTTCCCTATGTAGCTTTTGTAGCTGGAGTCCCTGACCATTCCGCCCATCAGCGCGCGATTTTTCTCCACTGTCAAAGTGTCGAAAGACACCGTCATCGAAAACGGAACAGGCTCATCACCCCGGTCGCCTGTGCCGTCCACGTCCTGATACTGAAGCTTCGCCTCGTCGGTGAAAGTCATCGAGCCGGTCGTAGTGCCCTTATCGTCCGTGCTGGCGGAGAATTCGACGTACTTAACGAGGTCGTCTTCCATGATGAACTTGTAGACGCCGTTGGCAGACGGTCTCCCCGTCTGGGCGGTGCTCACACGCGGCGGCGCGACGCTTAGCAGGGACAGTGCCAAAATCGTGATACAGGCTATGCTCTTCATTGAGGGAACTCTTATTTCACAGTCGGGAATTTGCCGTGAAGCAGACTTCCAAAGGGGAACTTGTCAAAGGGGGAAGAACTTATATCGACGTTTCCGCCCGAAGTCAACACCGATATTACGACTGAGGCAAGGCAGACGGATTTAGTCAGCGAAAGCAACGCTCAGCTCGCGCAAGCTGGCTGAATCGCCCGCGTCTCCCGCGCTCGCCTCTTCGCGGTTCACGTGGTTGTAGAGAATGTCGCGCTGCTGGGGTCGGAAGCCCGCCTCGCGTATGAGGTAGCGCAGCATTTTTTCATCGGCTTCGTTGTGCGCGCCCGCCGCTGAGACGACATTCTCCTCGATCATGATCGAGCCCATGTCGTCCGCGCCGAAGCGCAAAGCGACCTGCCCGAGCCGCAACCCCTGCGTCAGCCAAGACGACTGGAAGTGCTCGATGTTGTCGAGGAAGACGCGCGAGACGGCGAGCATCTTCAAATAATCAATCCCCGTCGGCTCATCCTTAATGCGACGACCGAGCGCGGTGTTCTCGCGCTGGAACGTCCAGGGGATAAACGCTGTAAAGCCACCCGTCTCGTCTTGCAGATCGCGTATGCGCTGCAAGTGTCGGACGCGGTGCTCCGTGCGGTCGCCGATGCCGAACATCATCGTCGCGGTCGAACGCAAGCCCACACGGTGAGCGGTGCGCATCACGGCGAGCCACTCGTCGGTCGTGCACTTGGTCGAGACGCGCTTGCGCACTTCGTCGTCTAAAATCTCCGCGCCGCCGCCGGGAAGCGACGACATCCCTGCGTCTTTCAAGCGCGAAAGAATCTCTTCGTAAGAGAGCTTCGAGATGAGATGGATGTTGTGAATCTCCGGTGGCGAGAAGCTGTGCAGTTGGAAGTTCGGATAACGCGCGTGGAGCGTGCGGAGCAAATCCTCATACCACTCGATGCCGAAATCCGGGTGCAGCCCGCCCTGCATGAGCACGCCCGTGCCGCCGAGCGCGATAGTCTCGTCGATCTTCTCGTAAATCTCTTCGACGGTGCGGACGTATGTGTCGGGCTTGCCCGGTCTGCGGTAGAAAGCGCAGAAGGTGCAGACGACGTTGCAGACGTTCGTGTAGTTGATGTTGCGATCAATGATGTAGGTGACGACGCCTGCGGGGTGTCGTCGCCTGCGAATCTCGTCAGCCGCGACGCCCATGCGCGCCACGTCGTTTGATTCAAGGAGCGCCGTGCAGTCGCCCGTCGTCAGGCGTTCGCCTGCGAGCGTGCGATCGAGGATGGATTGAATGTCGCTCATAACGTCCGCGTGATTATCGCGTAAAATGGGCGCACGCGGCAATCGCGCTGCGATGCCAACGGAGGCAAAACGCCAACTACTGCGGACGACTTTCGCGTTTTGCCGCGACGACCCATGCCGAACCGCTCTCTCTTAAAGCCGACTCGTCTTGCCTGAGAACTGAATCAACTCGCGTGCCGCCGGCTGTCACTCGAAGAATCGCAAGGGTCGGACGCGTTCGACGAGACCGTGCTTGTGCGCAAGCGCGAAGTAGAGTTCTAACCCGGCGCGCATCTCTTCGTTCAGCTCGAAGCAGACGTTGCGGGTCAGGTAGTCGCGCAGCTCCGCGCGCGGCAGCCCGAGTCGCTCCTCATACTCCGCGACGATCTCTTCGACGTGCTCGACGCCCTCATCGCGCGCGCCCGCGAAATCAGCCGCGCCAACCGCCCACGCGCTCGCCGCGCGCGCCATCCACATCGCGAAGACGAAGCCAAGCCCCGTGTGCTCGCGCCACAGGCTCGCCAGATCGTGTACGCGCAAGTCCGCGCGCGGGAACAACATTGCCGGATCGCCGATGACGAGCGCGGCATCCGCCGAGTCGAGCATTGCCCGAACGTCGGGGCTGCGCGTCGCGGTCT
>JAVXVR010000424.1:0-4003 GCA_032230165.1 Acidobacteriota bacterium
CGCGCGGCGTCGCCGCCCCGCAGCATTATGCCGCGCGCTTCGCCGCGAAAGAAGCCGCGCTGAAGGCTCTGGGGACGGGCTGGAGCGGCGGGCTCGCGTGGCAGGACGTAGAAGTCGCGCACACGGAAGCGGGCGCTCCCACGCTCGTCCTCCACCGCCGCGCGCTCGAACTCTTCAACGCTTCCGGCGCGACGCGAGCGCACATCTCCATCTCGCACACCACAGAGCACGCCATCGCGCAGGTCGTCCTCGAAAGCTGATGACGCGTGCGAATGAGTCATCTTACGTGAGTTTGTAGGGGCAGGGCTTGTCCCTGCCCGCCGCGCGTATGCGCGAAGGAAGATGCGCGATCATTCAACGCTGAATGATCGCGCATCATTTGAAGCGACCATGCGGTCGCTTGCGGGCAGGGACAAGCCCTGCCCCTACATAAATGTTTTGCGTCTAGCGTTAGTGTCTTTGATCTGGCGCGCGGACGACTTGCAGATCGTTCGAGAGGCGTGAGCGACCTTCGCGGCTCAGCTCGATCTGCGTTCGTGCGGGCGCGGAGCGTGTGGGCGGAAGTTCGGCGGAGATGCGGTCGGCGTGCGCAGTCTCGTCGCGTCGCGCCGATGGGGTCGCGGCGGTCGAAGCCGTAGCGAGTTGCGCGGGTGGCGCGGTGTCAGTGCCGCTTCCTGAATCGAATGAGGCGAGCAAGAGCGAAGGATCATTGTGCGTGATGCACTCAGACTTGGGCGCGAGCGCGGGCGTGAGGGCGACGAGTTCGCGGTGCGGGCAGGAGAGCGAGGCGAGCATCCCTGTGTCTGCGTCGATCTCGACCAACGTCACGCCCGCAGGCT
The DNA here is from genome assembly GCA_032230165.1 of Acidobacteriota bacterium. Taxonomy (GTDB): domain Bacteria; phylum Acidobacteriota; class Blastocatellia; order Pyrinomonadales; family Pyrinomonadaceae; genus JAIVGV01. The sequence continues at coordinate 840 of JAVXVR010000424.1, forward strand.
GTGCGAACGCCTCGCCGCCGAGTTCGGGACGAAGCTCCAACGCGCCGCGCATGAAGTCTGACCAGACGGGCAGAGCCGAGTCCGCGCCCGCAACGCCCAGCGGCGTGTTGTCGTCATAGCCGATCCAGACGACGCAGACGAGGTGCGGCGTGTAGCCCGCGAACCAGCCGTCGCGCGAAGTGCCGGTCTTGCCCGCGGCGGCGGAGACTTTCAAAAGAGAGCGCGCCGCGCGTGCCGTGCCGTGATCGAGGACGGCTGTGAGCGTGTCCGTGATCATGTAGGCGGTCGAGGGTCGAACAACCTGCGACGCGGGAGATGACGGATCGTCAAAGAGCGTCGCGCCGCCTGCGTCGAACGCGCGCGTGATCGCGACAGGTTGCGCGCGCTCGCCCGCGTTGGCGAAGGCGGCGTAAGCCGTGGCGATTTGGAGCGGCGTCGCTTCAGTCGTGCCCAGCGCGAGCGAAGGGTAGGGCGCAGGTTTCGGCAGACCGAAACTCTCGGCAAGACTTGCGACGCGATTCAATCCCGTGCGCAGCGCGAGATCAACTGTGACGACGTTTAAGGATTTGACGAGCGCGGTGCGCATCGTCACGTCGCGCATCGAGAACGCGCCGCCATAGTTCGAGGGTCGGTACGCGGGCGAGAATTTGTCGAACTTGAACTCGCGCGGGGCATCGGCAAACATCTCGACGGGCGACGCGCCGCTCTCAAGCGCGGCGGCATAGACGATGGGCTTGAAGACCGAGCCGGGTTGACGCAGCGCGTCGGTCGCGCGGTTGAGCTGCGACGCGGCGTAGTCGCGCCCGCCGACCATCGCGACGACCTCACCCGTCTGCGGGTCGAGCGCGACGAGCGCGGCTTGGAGTTTTCCGTGATCCGCGCCGCCACGCTTAGCATTCCTGCCGAACTTTTCTTCGAGTCGCGCGAGCTGCCGGGCGACCGCGTCTTCGGCGAGCCGTTGCAGGTCGAGATCAATCGTCGTGTGGACGCGAAGGGCGCGACCATCTGCGTCGGCGCTTCGTTCGAGGCGCGCGTCCATCAGGCGATTGACGTAGTCAACGAAGTACGGCGCGACAGAGCTTTCAGCATTCGCGGCGGGTGCGACGGCGAGCGTCTCTGTGGAAGCCGACGCGGCTTGCTCGTGCGTCAGTGAGCCGTCGCGCAGCATCGCCGCGATGACCGCGTTGCGACGCGCGCGCGACTCCTCCGGGTGACGGTCGGGCGCGTAGCGCGCCGGACTCTGGATCATCCCGGCGAGGGTCGCCGCTTCGGCGACTGATAGATCGCGCAACTCTTTGCCGAAGTAGGCGCGAGCCGCCTGGCGCACGCCGCGCGCGGCGGAGGCGTTGCGCTGACCGAGGTAAACCTCGTTGCAGTAGAGCGCGAAGATGTCACGCTTCGAGAGGCGTCGCTCCAACGCGAAGGCGAGCATCGCCTCTTTGAACTTGCGGCGGAGCGTGCGCTCAGGCGTCAGATACGTGTTCTTGACGAGCTGCTGCGTGATGGTCGAGCCGCCCTGATGTTCGGGCGAGTTGTCGTCGCCAGAGAGTCCCGTCCAACTGAGCGCGGCGCGCACGACGCCCACGGGGTCGAGCCCGCGATGATCGAAGAAGCGTCGATCCTCGATCGCGGTGATCGCACTGACGACTGAGGGCGGGATTTCGTCGAACGTGAGCGACGAGCCGCGCCCGACCTTCATCGCGGCATCATTCGAGAGCAATTCGGGTTCGAGCGTGAACGACGCAAGCGTCACCTCGTCGCCCGTGATCTCTGTGACGCGATCCCGCGCGTCGAAGCGGACGCTAACGACCCGTGGCGTGAAGCCCAACTCTTCGGCGTTGCGATCCGTTCGCGCCGCGTCGCGCGGGTGAATCTCGATCTCGCCTTCGCGCGCAACGAACGCGCCGCTCCAGACGTTCGTCGCGTCAGTCTCGACGTAGCCCGCGCGTTTGAGCGTCTCGACCAAGCGCCCGCGCGAGAATTTTTGTCCGGCGCGCAGCACACGCGGCGCGGCGTAGATTCCGGCGCGGCTCGTCAGGTATCCGGCGGCGAGGCGTTCGTCAATCGTGAGCGCGGCGGCGTTGTAGCTGTAGATGAGCGAAGACGCGACGACGGCGCACGCGGCGAAGAGCACGGACGCCGCGATGCGAAACGCCCGACGACGCAAGGCGGCGGATCGGCGCAACGCGCTTTGACGCCTCGCGCTATCCGTTGGACGCGCGGGCGCGGCGTCGCGAGTGCGACGCGGCGCAAACTTGATCGGTGTTGTCTCAAACGCCATCCGTCGTTAACCCGCCCTCGCTTGCCGTTCTGCGACCGTAGCGTCGTCGCTTCACATCAACTCTTCGGCGGGGCGCAGTCCGGCGCGCCGGGGCGCGTCTCCCCGCGAAGTAGATTTTCATTCGCGTGCACAGTAGGTAAACGACGAATCGGCGGCGGATTTCTCTTTCGCCGTGAGTTTACGGCACGCCCGCCGCGCGCAGGCTCAAAGCCTGCGGCTGAGTGCTGCTTGTTGTCGCGCCGGAATCCGCCCACAGGGAGAGCGCCGTGATAGAGACGGCGAAGGTGATCGTGATCATGATGATGGCGAACAGTTGCGCGAGGCTGCTGACTAATAACCTCATGTTCGATTCCCCCTCGATCCGAACCTTCCGCCCGACGTTTGGCAATGTTTGTGCCACTGGCTGGCGCGCCGCGCGAGCAAGCGGGCGCACTGCCTCCTACGTCGAATGTTGAGAAGACTTAAAGGCTGGATGAGAGAACATCTGGCGCGCGGTCGTGAGTCTCGACGACGCGAAGGATTGGGTAGGCGCGTCGCGTGTGGGGACAGTCGCGACGCGGCGGGTCGTTTCAAAACAGTCCGCCGTGTGGCTATGGTGCGGCTAAGGCAGTGTGGGGATATCTTCCTCGCGCGGGGCGAGCAGCGCGTCGAGTTGCGGTAGCACTTCGCGCGCGGATTCCTCGCCCGCCGCGATCAGTTCCGGCGCGCGCGCCATCTCGTCCCAGCGGATGTGTCCGACCCTGGGGATAATGGCAACGTCAGCCCCGCGCAGCTCGTGCGCGCTCACCGTGCGCTGCACGAACATCATTGATTGCAAGATGACGCCGATGGCTGAGCGCGGCGGACCTAAAAACTTCGCGCCCTCGAAGTTCACGTCCACGGC
>JAVXVR010000470.1:0-3611 GCA_032230165.1 Acidobacteriota bacterium
CAGAAGAACGTCGAGGGCTTCGAGAAGTACTTTGCCGACCTGACCCCGGCGCAGCGACTCCTCTACGGGGGCTTAGGCATCTTCGACATTTACCACGCGTGGTACTTCAACCTGCTGCTCCTGACACTCTCGCTCAACATCGTGCTGGCTTCGATTGACCGCTTCCCGAAGGCTTGGACGTTCGTCTCGAAGCCGAAGCTCGACGCCTCTGGCAAGTGGCTGCGCGGGCAGGAGCAGCACGCCGACCTCAAGCTCGAAGGCGACTCGCGCCGTGCGGTCGGAGAGCGCGTCGCGGCGGCGTGCAAGGCGGTAGGCATGAAGCCGCGACTGACGGAGAAGGGGACGCGCACGTTCGTCTTCGCGCAGCGCAACACGTGGAACCGTCTCGGCGCATACGCCGTCCACGTCGCGCTCCTGACGATCTTCCTCGGCGGCTTCATGACGCGCATGTTTGATCAGAACGGTCAGATGCCGATCAAACCGGGCATGACTTCGAGCGAGATATCCGACACGGTCTTTAACCTGAACGACGGCGGACTCCAACTCTCGAAGGCGACGCTGCCGCTGCCCTTCGAGGTGACGTGCACGGACATCCAGCAGAAGCTCATCAAGCAGGACGGACCCATCACCGCCGACAACACGATTGACTGGCTGACCAAGATTCAGATCAAAGACGAACGCGGCACGCACGAGGCGCTCGTCCACCTGAACAACCCCTACGACTATCGCGGCTACCGCTTCTTCCAGGCTTCGTTCATCAACGTCGGTCGCGCGCGCGAGATCACTCTGCACCTGACGCGCGAGGCTGACGGCTACCAGACCGACGTGACGATCCCGCGCGACGGCTCGGTGAATCTCTCGGACGGCACGCGCATCCAGTTCGTCAACTTCCAACCCGACTTCACCATGGCGGGCGGTCAGATCACGACGGCTTCGGGCGAGTACAACAACCCGGCGGCGGTTTTGAACGTCGCTTCGGCGGACGGCACGCAGGCGCGCGCCTACGCTTTCACGAAGGAGCTGCCGCCGAACGCGCCCGTCGGTCGCGCCGTGGGCGGTTACAAGTTCCGCCTCGCCGCTTTCGAGAAAGTGCCTGACGCGCACGTGCTCTCGATCCAGAAAGACCCCGGCGCGACCGTCTTCTACGTCGGGAGCATGATGCTGATTTGCACGCTCATCGGCGTCTTCTTCTTCGCGCACCAGCGTGTGTGGGCAGTCATAGAGGAGCGCGAGGCGGGTGGCTTCGAGGTTGTCGTCGGCGGCAACACGAACCGCAACGCCGTCGCCTTCGGCGACAGGTTCAAGCGTCTCGTCACGGCGATCAGCGGCGTGGCGGAAGATAAAGCAGACGTTAGTGAGGTGATATCATGAGTGAAGTTCTGCAACACCCCGCGCAACTCGGGGCGTCAAAAGTCGATCCGGGGAATCTCGATCCGGGCGGCTGGACTGTGCGCTCGTACATTCCGGCGGCGCTGCCCATCATCGGTGGTCTCCTGATGATGCTGCTCCGCATCCAGATGGGCGGCGAGCACTTCATCAACGACGGCGCGCTGATGATGCTCGCGCTCGCGGGCTATATCATCGCCGGCGTCTTTCTGTTGACGAACCTCTACGCGCCGTCGAGCATGGCGCAGAAGGTCGGGCTGTGGGTGGGCTGCGCGGGCGTCTTCTGCAACCTGTCGAGCTGGCTCGTGCGCTGGGTCGCTTCGCACGACCGCGAACTTGCCATCCTCCAACGCAACGGCTACGGCGCGGATCAGATGCCGTGGGTGTGGCGCTACATCCCCTTCGCCAACCTCTATGATCTCTCGCTCGCGTTCGCCTTCGGCGCGGGCATCACGACGATGCTCGTCTCAGGGCGTAAGAATTTCCGCTTCATCGGCGCAATGTCTCTGCCGCTCGCGTCGCTCGTCTTGATACTCGCGCGCTTCATCGGCAACGAGTTCATCAACCTGCCGCCCGTGCTCGACTCCTACTGGCGACCGATCCACGTCGGCACGGCTTCCATCTCCTACGGCGTCGCGCTCGTCTGCTTCGCCGCCGCCGTGCTCTACCTCTTGAAAGTGGGGACGAAGCCGGAGATGATGGCGATCTGTGCGAGCATCTTCGCCGTCTTCGTCTTCATCACGGTCGGCGGTCAGTTCGGCACGTTCAGGATTCTGACGACCGGCAACTACGCCGCCTCGACCTTCATGCAGGGCTCGCGCATGGCTCTCCCCTTGCGGGTCAACATTCCTTACGTCGGACCCGCGCTCATCGTCGCAGGGCTACTGCTCGCTGGCGTCGTCTTTCTGTTCGTCAAGTACGTCACGCAGGGCGACGAGAAGTCGCGCCGCCTCGGTCATCATCTGCTCAAAGCCTCGCTCGTCGTCCAAGTCCTAGCCATCGGGCTGCTCGTCACGCAGATCAAGAGCGCGACGCCATTCGCCGCGTGCCCCGACGCGGGCGGCTTCTTCGAGAAGTGCTACGACAAGGGGCAGTACGAAAAGTTTGGTTCATGGCTCGCCTCGCAGCAGGGCTTGAGCGTCGAAGAGGTGAAGGCTCTCAGCCCGGCGCAACAGCGCGGCGCGGCGGAAGATTTCGTCAGCCAGCGCGGCTCGCAGTTGACGCTGAGCACGAACGCCAACCCGGTTGAGCTGTCCGCGCTCATCACGGTGTTCGCCGCGACGCTCTTTGTCGTCATCTTCAGCTTCAAGACCGAGCGACTGCGCGCCGCGCTCCCGGCGGCGGAAAAGCTCGACAGCTTGATGTACAAGACCGCGAGCGTCGCTTTCGCGGGCTTAGCCATCTTGCTCATCACGGGCGCGATCTGGGCGAACGAATCCTGGGGTCACTACTGGCAGTGGGACTCGAAAGAAACGGGTGCATTTGTCGCGTGGCTCACATACGGCGGCTTTCTCCACGCGCGCATCGCACGCGGCGTGACGGGAAAGTCCAGCGCCTACTTCGCCATCGTCGCGTTCCTGTTGGTCATCTTCACATACCTCGGCGTGAGCTACCTGATTCCGGGTCTCCACTCCTACGCATGAAAGCAGTCAGCACTCCGCAGTCAGCACTCAGCAAAAACATTTTGCCTGGCTGACTGCTGACTGCTGATTGCTTCCTATGAATAAAGAAAACGTCCTCTTCTCGCTCGTCGGCATAGGCTTCGGTCTCTTCTTCGGCTTTTTCTTCGTCGCGTGGGCGAATGAGCGCGCGCACCGCCCGCCAAAGGACGCGAGCCAGCCAGCCGCAGAGAAGGGAAGTCAAACTTCAGGCGCGGACGCCGACGCCGCCATCAAGAGCGCGCGCGACAACCCAAACGATTTCGCCGCGCAGATGGAAGCGGCGCGCGTCTATTACGACGCGCAGCGCTACGACGAGGCGGTCGGGCTTCTGCTCCACGCCAACGATTTGCAGCCCGATAACTTGGAGCCCGTCGTCGCGCTCGGTCACGTCAACGACGACGCGGGCAACTACAAGGCGGCGGAGAAGTGGTACACCGCCGCGCTCGTCAAGAACGCCGACGATGCGGACGTGCGCGCGAGCCTCGGTCGCGTCCTGTTGCTCAGCCAGCCGCCCGACTACGACGCTGCGATCAAAGAACTCCACCGCGCGCTCGAAACCGATCC
>JAVXVR010000523.1:0-17536 GCA_032230165.1 Acidobacteriota bacterium
GAGAATTTGAAACTCTGTGCCCCTCTGTGATCTCTGTGGCTCTGTGGTGAATCTTTTCCCTCATACGCCATGCCATGTCTGCTCTGAGAAACACCGATCACGAGTTATCATCTACGCGAAGGAGATAAATACATGCTTAAGACAAACGGCTATGCTGCCATGAGCGCGACCACGCCGCCTGAGCCGTTCACGTTTGAGCGGCGCGAGCCGGGCGAGCACGACGTGCGCATCGAAATTCAATTCTGCGGGGTCTGCCACTCCGACATACATCAGGCGCGCGGCGAGTGGGGCAATTCCACCTTTCCGATGGTGCCCGGTCACGAGATCGTCGGGCGCGTCGCGCGCGTCGGCTCGGCGGTCACGAAGTTTAAAGCGGGCGACCTCGCCGGCGTCGGCTGCTTCGTGGACTCGTGCCGCACCTGCGAGAACTGTAAGGAAGGGTTGGAGCAATATTGCGAAGTACACAATGTTGCCACCTACAACGGCACGGAGATGGACGAGAAGACGCCGACCTACGGCGGCTACTCGACGCAGATCGTGGTGGACGAGAACTACACGCTCAAAATTCCCGACGGTCTCGATCCGGCGGGAGCTGCGCCGCTGCTCTGCGCCGGGATCACGACCTACTCGCCGCTGCGCCACTTCAAGGTGGAGGCGGGGCAGCGCGTCGGCGTGGTCGGCTTAGGGGGCTTGGGTCACATGGGCGTCAAACTTGCCGCGTCGATGGGCGCGGAGGTCACGGTCTTCAGCACCTCGCCTTCAAAGGAAAAGGACGCGCGCTCGCTCGGCGCGCACCACTTCGTCGTGACGCGCGATCCAGAGAACTTCGTGCCGCTCGCGAACAAGTTCGACTTCATCCTCGACACCGTCTCCGCGCCGCACGATCCGAATCCGTATCTGAACCTGTTGCGCCGCGACGGCGCGATGGTGCTCGTCGGCGCGCCGGAGAAGCCTCTGGACGTGAGCGCCTTCTCGATCATCGCAAACCGCAGAAGGCTCGCGGGCTCAAGCATCGGCGGCATACGCGAGACGCAGGAAATGCTCGACTATTGCGCGGAGAAGGGCATCACATCGGACGTTGAAGTGATCCCCATTCAACGGATCGAAGAGGCTTACGAACGAACCGTGAAGGGCGACGTGCGCTACCGCTTCGTGATAGACATGCAATCACTACAAGCATAGTCGGGTGACAAGAATCGGAGGGGGAAACAATGGCTGATCAAGAACGAGACGAGTTGAAGTCAGGCGGCGAGAGCGGCTCACGAAGCGACGCGCGGGGCGAGACGGGCGATCCGGGTCGCACGCCCGGTAAGGCTGAAGGCGACGAGCAGACCACCGATGAGGATTTGAAGCGACAGGCTTCGTAAAAGGTAAGATTCCGGCGAATAAAGTCAGACTTTCCGCCGGGCGCGCACGTCTAAGGCTCACAGAAAGCCGACCATTGTTTAACTTCGGCGGCTTTCTGTGAGCCTTTGCGTTTGCGGTCAATCGGGTCGCGTCGGCGCACGTGAAAGACCGGGGCGTCGGGCGGGCGGCGGGCAACTGAAAGTCCTTCGGCAAGGTGGCTGATTGTGCTATATTGCTCCTTGCTTGTTCCTCGGGTTCGCGCCCGTCCCCACACGGTTTCGGTATCCCAACATTTCTGCCCCACTCTAACTTGGCAAGCCTCGCCAGAGACTTCTTCGACGGAGTTTTATGACTGACAACAGCTTCCGCCGCTCCCTTGCACGAATCTGTCGCGCGCCACGCGCCATCTTCGCGCTCGTCGTCGTGCTCGCCGCTGCGGGCGTCACACGCTCGGCTCCCGTCATCATCACCGAGAACAGTTCGACGCGTGCCATCGCCGTCGATTCGGTGTCGAAGATGCGCGACCCCTTCTCGATCAACTCGCCGGGGCAGGTCGGCTCCGACCGGCGCACGCGCGTCGTCTTCTTCGTCCTCAACCTCGACCTGCTGGCGGGCGAAGGGGCGAAGGCGCTCACGGCTGACGCGGAAGACGGCGCGGGCACGCACTACGCTCTGACGGTCGAGGACGTGCGCGACGTGCCCGACTTCGAGGCGCTCAAGCAGGTGACGGTCTTACTCGACCCTTCGATGGACAACATCGGCGACGTGCTCGTGCGCATCAACCTGCACGGCGTCGCATCAAACCGCGCGCGCATCACGATGGGTCACGCGACCGCCGCGCCTGCGGATGACGCGGGCGCTGTCCCGCAGCCCGCGCCTCAGACGCCGCCCGCGCCGACGCCGACGCCGACGCCGAACCAGTTCACGGGCGCGGCTTCAGCCGCCGACACCGTCCGCTTCTTAGAGCAGGCGACGTGGGGTCCGACGAACGCAGAGGTCGCGCGCGTGCAGGCGATGGGCTTGCGCGCTTACCTCAACGAGCAGTTCAACGCGCAGCCCGCTTTCCCGTCCGATCAATACGGCGCGGCGAACTACGCAGACCTGACGCTCATGCCCATAGACAACGCGCAAGGGTGTCCGGCGGGAAGCCCTGCGACTTGCCTGCGCGACAACTACACGATGTATCCGTTGCAAGTGCGCTTCTTCCAGAACGCGCTCAACTTCAACTCGCAATCCGATCAGTTGCGACAGCGCGTCGCGTGGGCTTTGCACCAGATCACGGTCGAGTCGGGGCGCGACATCAACCAGCCGTCCTGGATGGCTTACTACCTCCAGATTCTCGACCGCGACGCCTTCGGCAACTACCGCACGCTTCTGCAAGACATCACGCTCAACCCCGGCATGGGTCGCTATCTCGACGCAGCGGGCAACAGCAAGACGGGTCCTAACGAGAACTACGCGCGCGAGGTGATGCAGCTCTTCTCCATCGGCGTCGATCAGCTGAACCTCGACGGCACGCCCAAGCTCGACTCTCAGGGCAACCGCATCCCGACCTATTCGCAGACGGACGTGACCTCGTTCGCGCGCGTCTTCACCGGGCTCAACTTCGCCGCGCCGCCCGTGGGCACGCAGGGCGTCGTCAACTACAAAGACCCGATGACGGTGCGCGAGGCGAGCCACGATACGAACGTGAAGACGCTTCTGAACGGCACGACGCTCCCGCCGAACCAGACGACGATGGCGGACGTGAGCGCCGCGCTCGACAACCTCTTCAACCACCCAAACACCGCGCCCTTCATCGGCAAGCAGTTGATCCAGCACCTCGTCACGAGCAACCCCTCGCCGGCTTACGTCGAGCGCGTGGCACGCGCCTTCAACAACGACTGCGACGCGCTCTACCCAGACAACTGCACGGGCGTGCGCGGAAGCATGAAAGCCGTTATCCGCGCGATCCTGTTAGACCCAGAGGCGCGCGGCGATGTGAAGACCGATCCGAAGTACGGGAAGCTCCGCGAGCCCGTGCAACTCATCAACAACGTGCTGCGCGCCTTCAATGCGTCCGCGTTCGGCAACCCGGCAGCGCCGTCGGACGGCGTCATCGGGCAGAACTCGACGCGCGGCGATCTGCCGAACTCGCTCGACGAGCCTGTTTTCCTGCCTGCGACGGTCTTCAGCTACTACTCGCCGCTCTACGAAGTGCCGGGGACGAAGCTCTTCGGTCCCGCCTTCGAGATTCTCTCAACCTCGACGACCCTGCGGCGCGCGAACACCGTCAACACGCTCGTCTATCAGGGCATCTCGACAAACGCCAACACGCCTGCGGGCACGCAGCTCAACCTCGGCAACCTGACCGCGCTCGCCGATAACCCGTCGGCAATGGTTGACGCTCTCGACGCGCTCCTCATGCACAACACAATGGGCGCGGCGATGAAGACGCAAGTCTTGAACGCGGTGAGCAGCATCCCCGCGAGCGACACGGGCTACCAGCTCAAGCGCGCACGCACCGCCGTCTATCTGGTCGCCACTTCGCAGCAGTATCAAGTTCAGAGGTAGAGGAACGTCATGTCACAAACGCGCAGAGAATTTTTACGCTCGACGGGTTGCGCCGCGCTCGGCACGGGTCTGCTCGCCGCGGGCATACAGGAGTTCGGTCTGGTGCGCGCCTTCGCAGACACGAATGCCACCGACTACAAGGCGCTCGTCTGCATCTTCATGTCGGGCGGCAACGACGGCAACAACACGGTCGTGCCCGTTGACTCGACGCGCTTCGCGCAGTACACAGGCGCGCGCTCTGCGGCGGGGCTTGCGCTCCCCGCGCCCGGTCAGCCGAATGGACTGCTCCCCATTAACCCCGCGAGCGGGGGTCAGTACGGCTTGCATCCGAGTCTCGTCGAGATTCAGTCGCTCTTTGGTCAAGGCAAGGCGGCGGTCATCTGCAACACGGGTCCGCTCGTCGAGCCTCTGACGAAGGCGACCTACCAGAACGGCACGGGCAAGAAGCCTCTGCAACTCTTCTCGCATTCGGATCAGGTCGGTCAATGGATGTCTTCGGTCTCGAACGACAACAGCCAGACGGGCTGGGGCGGACGCACGGCGGATCGCGCCGCAGCGTTGAACGGCGCGGCGACCTTCCCGCAGATGATCTCGATTGCGGGCGTCAACCTCTTCGTCACGGGTCAGTCTACGCGACCGCTCGCCATCGGCGACTCGAACACGCCGCTCGCCTCCGTGCTTCCCCTGAACAACGCCGTCAATGCCGACGGCTTGACGTTCACGTCGGCACAAAACACGGCGCGGCGCACCGCCTTCGATCAGATTCGCGCGCTCGTCTCAACCGATACGCTCCCGAAAGCCGCCGCAGACATCACGACATCCGCGCTCCAGACGAGCGCAGCTCTGGGGAGCGCGAACCCGACCATCGCGACCGTGTTCCCGAACACTTCAGTCGGTCGGCAGCTCTTGCAGATCGCGCGCCTCGTCGCCCTGCGCGACACGCTCTCGATGAAGCGGCAAATCTTCTTCGTCTCCGTCGGCGGCTTCGACACGCACAACAACCAGACGGCGGCGAACTCGCAGGCGTCTCTGCTCCAACAGATCAGTCAGGCGGTCAACGCCTTCTACAACGCGACGGTCGAGCTGGGCGTGCAGAACAACGTCACGACGTTTACGCTCTCCGACTTCGGGCGCACGTTCCAGCCCGCGGGCGCGGGCGCGGCGGTCGGCTCGGATCACGCGTGGGGCAATCATCACTTCATCGTCGGCGGCGCGGTACGTGGCGGCGACTTATACGGCACGTACCCGACGCTCGTCATGGGCGGCGCGGACGACACAGACGCAGGCTCGAACCCGCGTGGTCGCTGGATTCCGACGACCTCGGTCGAGCAGTATGCCGCGACACTTGCCACGTGGTATGGACTCTCTGCGAGCGATCTGCCGCTCGTCTTCCCCTTCATCGGTCGCTTCAACTCGCCGAACCTCGGCTTCATGTTCTAAGTCTCGCGGCGCGACGAGCGAGTGCGTCTTTCACGGGCGTGGCATTCACAAGCGTTACGTGCGAATGCCACGCCCGTTTGCTAACTTAATGCACGACTGAAAACTTGTAGGGGCAAGGCTCGTCCGTGCTCCGACAAACGCGCACGAATTGAACCGTTCCATCGGGTGGGAGTTTTTATGCGTCGCATTCATCTCATCAAGCTCGTCGTCCTCTTACTCTTCGTCTCGTTCGGCGCGGTCGCCCTCTTCACCGACAACATCGCGACGCGCAAAGCTTACGCGCGCTCGACTGGACCCGATCCGGGATTTACAGGAGCGCCCAGCGAGTTCACTTGTACGGAGTGCCACGTGCCCGACGGCGCGCCTTCGGGCTTCATCAGCGTCGTCGCGCCTCAAAATTACGTGCCGGGGCAGACCTACGCGATCACCGTCAATGAGTCGAACCCTAGCCCGACGCGACAACGCTGGGGCTTCCAGTTGACTTCCGTTGACGATAACGGCGACCGCGCTGGCACGCTGCAAGCCGGAGTGGATGGACGCACGCAGGTCGTCAACGGCACGCTCGGCACACCGGCGCGACAGTACGTCGAGCACACGCAGAACGGGACTTCGGTCGGTCAGTCGAACGGCACGGGCTGGACTTTCAACTGGACTGCGCCCACCTCGGACGTGGGACCCGTCACGTTCTACACCGCCGGGAATCAGGCGAACAACGACGGTAACACTTCGGGCGACAGCATCAACTTCACCTTCATCGTCATTCAGCCAGCAGCCGCGCAAGGAGATTTCAACGTCAACGTCTCGCCCTCCTCGCAAGTCGTCCTCCCCGGCGCGAGCGGCGCGTACATCGTCACCGTCACCCCGACGAATGGGTTCACAGGCGCGGTCAACCTCAGCGTCACGGGTCTGCCTGCGGGCGCGGGCGCGAGCTTCAGCCCTACGTCTGTCAATATCACCGACGCGAGCGCGAAAACTTCGACGCTCACCGTGACGAACAACTCGACGACCCCGCTCGGCACGTTCGCGCTCAGCGTCACGGGCACGAGCGGCAGCCTCTCCCACGTCGCGGGGACGAGCCTCGTCACGGGTCCGACGATGACCGACGCGAACCTGACCGTGCGTCAGGTCGTCAGCGGCTTGAACCAGCCGACGACGATGGCGTTTCTTGTCGACAACGACTTTTTGATCCTGGAGAAGCCGACCGGAAAAGTATTGCGCATCACGAATGGCATCGTGCAGGCGACGCCCGTCATTGATCTCGCCGTCAACAACAACTCCGAGCGCGGGCTCTTAGGCATCGCGCTCCACCCGCAGTTCCCTGCGAACCCGCGCGTCTATCTCTACTGGACGGAGAGCACGACGGGCGCGGACTCCGGGAACGCCGACGAAGTGCCGCTTCTCGGCAACCGCGTTGATAGTTTCTTGTGGAACGGCTCGACGCTCGCGCTCGAACGGAATTTGATCAAGCTCCACGCGCTCCAGCAGGACGCGGGTCAGTCCTCGCGCGGCAACCACAACGGCGGAGTCCTTCGCTTCGGTCCAGACGGCAAGCTCTACATCGTCATCGGCGACAACGGGCGGCGCGGCAACTTGCAGAACCTGCGCTTCGGACCCTCCGCGTCACCAGATGGCCCCACGGTCGCCGACGATCAGTTCGGCGGACCCCAACCCGATAACAACCATTTCACCGGCGTCGTCATACGACTCAACGACGACGGCACGACGCCGTCCGACAACCCGTTCTTCAACGCGAACTCAGGGCTGACGGGCGAAGCGGCGGCGAACGTGAAGAAGATTTTCGCCTACGGCATCCGCAACAGCTTCGGCTTGGCGTTCGACCCGACGAGCGGCTACCTCTGGGAGCAGGAGAACGGCGACGACGCCTTCGACGAGATGAACCGCATCGTGCCCGGCTTCAACGGCGGGTGGATTCAGTTGATGGGTCCCTCTTCGCGCGTCGCGCAGTTCAAACAGATCGAGCAATCTTTCGCGGGCGGCTTGCAGCAGGATCGCTGGACGCCCGACCGCATCGCCGACACGCCGCAGGACGCGCTCTCACGCCTCTTCGTCTTGCCCGGCTCGCGCTACACCGAGCCCGTTTTCAGTTGGAAGTACGCGGTCGCCCCCGCGCCCGTCGGCTTCGTGCGCGGTCGCGGCTTGGGTCCCACCTTCGAGGGCGATCTCTTAGTTGGTGCGTCGCGCGTCACGCTCGCGGGCGGCTACCTCTTCCGCTTCAAGCTCACGGGCGACCGCCGCGACTTCACGTTGGCGTCTGTGCCCGCGCTTGCCGACCGCGTCGCCGACAATAACAACAAGTTCGACATCACGGAGAGCGAGAGCCTGCTCGTCGGGCGCGACTTCGGCATCACGACCGACATCGAGAGCGCGCCGAACGGCAACGTCTATGTCGTCTCGCTCTCGAACGGCGCGGTTTACGAAATCTCCGCCAAGCCGAACACCATCCAGTTCGCCTCGGCAAGCTTCCAAAGCTCGGAGGATCACACCGAGAACACGCCGCGCGCGACGATCACGGTCACGCGCAGCGGCGATACGGCGGGAACCGCCTCGGTCGGCTATCGCACCGTTGACAACAACGCGCCCGTGCGCTGCGACATCGCCAACGGCACAGCCTTCGCGCGCTGCGACTACACGACGACCGTGGGCACGCTCACGTTCGCTCCGGGCGAGACGGCGAAGACCTTCACCATCCCCGTCATAGACGACGCATACGTCGAAGGCAACGAGACGCTCACGCTTGAACTGTTCAGCCCGTCGGGCGCAACGCTCGGCGCGCAGGCAACCGCGACGCTGACCATTGCCGACAACGAGGTGACCTCGACGCCCAACCCTATTTATAAAACGGACTTCTTCGTGCGCCAGCAGTACCTTGACTTTCTCTCCCGCGAGCCGGAGCCGGGCGAGCCGTGGTCTGCCGTCTTGAACAACTGCCCCGACCCTTTCAACACGAGCGCGGGTGTCCCGTCGGCTAGTTGCGACCGCATCTCGGTCTCGTCCTCCTTCTTCCGCTCGCCGGAGTTCGAGTTCAAGGGGCTGTTCCTCTATCACTTCTATAAGCTCACCTTGAACCGCCAGCCGCTCTACGCCGAGATCGTCGCCGACATGAGCAGCATCACGGCGGGGACGGCTGCCGAAGTGCAGGCGCGCAAGGCTGAGTTCACCAACGCCTTCGTCCAGCGTCAGGAGTTTAAAAACCTCTACGACGGACTCTCTCCTACAGCATTCGTCAACGCGCTGATGGACAGGTACGGCATCCCTGCGATCACGACACCCAACCCCGCGACGCCCGACGACTCATCGGACGCGGCGAAGGTCACCCTGACGCGCGCCGATCTCATCAACCAGCTCACGCAGCAGTCGCTCACACGCGCGCAAGTCGTGCGCGCCATCGCCGACTCGAATGAGGTCTCATCCAGAGAGTTCAACCCGGCGTTTGTCGCCATGCAGTATTTTGGCTACCTGCGCCGCGACCCGGAGCCGCAAGGCTACGCCGACTGGTTGCGGACGATTAACGCTAACCCCGCGGACATCCGCTCGATGGTCAACGGGTTCGTTAACTCGACCGAGTACGCGGCGCGCTTCGGCACGCCTCGATAGAATTCCGCCCAGCTTGCCTCCCGTTACTCTTGTTTGGTCAGCGCAGACCAAGCAGCAGTAGCGCGGAGCGCTGCGAAGGCTCTTCGCCGCGCGTCTGCCAGTCGCGGTAAGCAGTGAGTTCGTCTACGGAGACAGGGCGGTTGCTGAGGCGCGCGGCGGGCGTCTTTTCGAGCGCGCGGTCGGTAAGCGCGAGGTGCGCGGCGCGCAACGAGAGGCGCGCGGGATCGAGCAGCGCGGCTTCGGCTGATTCCACGTCCGGGAACAAATCTTCGTAAGCCGCGAGATGCCACACCGCGCCCGCCTCGCCCTCATCCACCGCAAGGACGCGCAGCAGCCCGTAGCCGCTCTCTAGTTGGAAGATGAGATCGTCGCCCGGCGCGAACTGCAAAGTCATGCCAACCGTGCCTCACGTCCCACGTCGAAAATTAAGTGAGCTTCTTGCGGCAAGGTTAGCACGAACCGCGTCGCGCACGCGCGTCGCGGCGAGGGGCTAGAAAGATTTTGGCGCGGCGGTTAGTATTAGCCGGTCGAGTTCGAGTTTCGCGCGCGAAGCGGGAAGGGGAGAAGTTTGGGCGAAGGCGGCGGAGAGCGCGACTACTACGAGCTGCTCGGCGCGCGCGACGGCGAGACGCGCGAGGAGATCGGGCGTCGCTACAAGCGGCTCGCCGCCGCGCGACACCCCGACCGGGGCGGCAGCGAAGAGGAGATGAAAGAGTTGAACGAAGCCTACCGCGTGCTCGGCGACAAGTCGGCGCGCGAGGCTTACGACGCGCGGCGCAGGCAGGGCGTCGCGCGGATCGCGCGAGAGGAGTTCGCGTCGGAAGAGTTCGTGCCCGCGTCGAGCCCTGCGGCGCAGGCTGACGCAATCTGGGGTCGCGTCCTCGGCGCGGCGCTCGTCACCTTCCTCGGACTCGTCCTGCTCTTCCTCGTCCGCACACACTACGTCGTCTTTTTGTTCCCGCTCGCGCTGCTCGCCGCCGCGCTCGTCTTCTTCGGCGTGTGGATGGCGCACGCCGCGATAGCCTACGCGCGCGGAGGGTTCGCGCCGACACATTTCGCGCGACGCTCCGCGTGGGCGCAAGAACTGGTCTTCTGGTCGGCGGTCGTGGGCAGCATCTATGGCGTCTATCTGTTGCTCACGGCGATCTAAAACATCATGGGCGTGACGGGTCTCGATCTACTCTTCCTCGAAGTTGACAGCCTGCAAGACTCGGTCGAGTTCTACCGCGACACGCTCGGCTTCGAGCTTGTCTCGATGGACGCGGAAGCCGAGCCGCCGGTGGCGACTTTGCGCGCGGGCTCTCTGCGCGTCTCGCTCGCTAGGCAGCCGCCCGCGATGGGTCGGCGCGGTCGCGGCGTACACTTCTTCTTCGGCGTGGCGGACGTTGATGCCTTCTTCGAGCGACTGAGCGCGCGCGGGCTAGATGTCGCGCCGCCCACAGACGAGGGATGGGGCGGTCGCTTCATCACGCTCGAAGACCCCGACCGCTACCGGCTCTTCTTCGTCACGTGGCACGACGCCGAAAGCGCGGGCGCGCAGAAGCTGAGCGGCTCGCTCGACGCTTTGAACTTTAACTGAGACCGCCTAAACAAAACTCGTCGCGTTAATAAATTTGTAGGGGCAGAGGACAAATCCTCTGCCCCTACAATTTTCTTTTCGTCGTTCTTGAGTTGCCGGATCGAGTTTGTGTTATCTCAGCTCAACGTGAGCCGCGACTCTCGCAGCGACTTCAGTCAACTTCCCTCAGCGTGTAGCTCTCCGCGAAATTCTTCGCGCGCAGCCCGGCAAGGTATTGTTCGGCGTCCTCGCGGCGTTCAAAGCTTCCCGTCTGCACGCAGTACCACGGTCGCTTCGATTTCTGCTGCACGGCGATGCGCGCCTCAAAGCCCGACGCCTGCAACCTCGCCGCCAGCTTTTGCGCTTCCGCTTCAAGCCTGTACGAGGCGAGCTGAAGCGTGAGCTTCGTCGGCAACTGCGCGACGTCGTGCGCGTCGTCCGTCAACTCCTGCCGCGCGCTCGCGAACGAGACCGCGACGGCGTGCGCGGCTGAGTCGGAGGGCGAAGCGACGGCATCGGAAATCGGGGCGGGCTTCGTCTCGGCTGAATCTACCGCCGCGCGCGCTTGTGTTTCGGCATCGCCGATACCCTGCGCTTCGTCTTTCTGTGAGTCGTCGCGCGCGTGCCGCCGCGAGGCGTCGCGGTTCGTCGCCTGATTCTCCAACGACGCGATTGTCGCCACGTCCGCGCGCGCGGGGTCGTCGGGCGTGAGCAGCCGATCACAAAGGACGGCGAGCACTATGAAGGCGCAGCCCGCGACGAGCAGCCAGAGCGGGGAGGCGTTTAGCAGGCGCGTGGCAATGCGGTATTTGTCGTCGTCGGCGCGCGTGCGTGCGTGTCGTGGCGGCGCGAGTTCTTCGTCAAAATCGAGCACCCTGCAGGCTGGCACTGCGAGCATCTCGCCGTGCGACTCTGCTTGCGGGAGCGAGAGCACATCTTCGGCGGCGTCGGGCGCATCGGCGGGAGCATCTTGCTCAAGGTTGGACATCGCGGCAACGTGTGGCGCGGTCGCGGGCACCGTGATTACGGTGTGAAGATCGCGCGGAGCCTGTTCGTCGAGCAGGATGGCACGGAAGGGCGTGCCGCAGCGCGGGCAGAGCGTGCGGACTGGTGCGTCCGACGGCGCGGCTGCGTCGATTAACCCTCTCTGCTCGCAGTTGGGACAGATGACTCGCATGAGCTTGCTCCTCAATCTAGTGAGATGTTGGACGGGGTTACGGGCGCGACGCAGTGGCGGCGTCCGAGAGCCTGGTTGGGGCGTGTGCGGTTTGAACGGGACGAAATGAAAGGGAAAGTGGAAACGTTCGAGGTGCTGCGCCTTGGGCGGCGCGGCGCGGGATCGAAGCAACGCGCCACACAATTGATAGTAAAGCAACGGGGCGACGCGGGGCAAGAAAAACTTACACGGTCGTGCGCCGAATCTTGTGCGGCGTGGGCGCGACTTTGAAACTTGCAGGGTCTTCGAGAGTGAATAATGGTCAATCAAACTGACCCGCCGAAGACCAAATTGACTATCAGTGACCGTCGGCGTCATCCCCTCGTTCAGCTTTTGCCGCGAAAAAAGACTCAACGTAAGGCTCTCACAGTGGCATTTAACTTGTATAGTTGAAAGCGCTTGTCCCCCGCGTCGTCACGCCGCCGGACAACCTCTCATCTAGAAGTTCTGCGACGCAAGCTTCATTTCAGATGATCACCATTGCCAGCCACGACCTGAGCCGTAAGCTTCAAGGTCTCATCATTTTACTTGGCGCATGTGCGGTCGCGCTCGCGGCGCTGCGCCTGCCGGTCGAGCGGGTTAATATCCCGTTCCTCCTGCTCGCACTCGCCACCGTCGGCGTGGGTACGCGTTTGCGCACGCGCGTCCCGCACGTCGGCTGGGTCTCGCTCGCGGACACGCTGCTGATCGTCGCGCTGCTGCTCGATGGCGGCGAATGCGCCGTTCTCCTGACGGCGGTCGCGGCTCTCTGCTTCTCGCTTCACACGCGTGAGAAGGCGCAGGCAATCGTCTTCAACACGGCTGCGGCGGCAGCGACGACGTTCGTCGTCGCCGCGTTGTTGCGCCTCGCTTTCGGCGGGGCGAGCCTCGCGCAGGCACTCTCAGTGCCGTCGCTCGTCGCCGCGCTCTTTGTGGTGACGCTCGTGCAGGCGTGCGTGCGCTCAGTGCTCAACGCGGGCGGGGGCGCGGCGAGCGTCGAAGACGACGGAACGTGGCGCAGTTTTGCGCGCAGCCTCTGCTGGTCGTTCGTCGCGTATGCGGCTGTCAACGCGGCGGCGCTCGTGCTCGTGAAGCTCACCGAGTTGGTCGGCTTCTACGGCGCGCTCGCCTTCGCGCTCGCCTGCGCTTTCGTCCATTACGCGCTCGGTGTTTACCTGAAAGGTATCCACGACTCGGTGTCGCGCGCGCGACAGATCGAGCGGCGCGTGGAAGTGTTGGAGGCAAGCGAAGAGTTGTTGCGCAGTGCGTTCGACCACGCGGCAATCGGCATGGCGCTCGTCTCGCCAAGCGGGCAGTGGCTGCAAGTCAACCGCTCGCTGAGCCAGATACTCGGCTACTCTGAAGCAGAGCTTTTGGCGACGACCTTCCAGCAGATCACGCATCCGGACGATCTCGGCACCGTGCTCGCCAACATGAAGGAGTTGATTCGTGGGCGCATCCCGGTCTTTCACGTCGAGAAGCGTTTCGTGCACAAGCAGGGTCACACGGTCTGGGTGCTGTGTAGCGTCTCGCGCGTGAAGGGGCGCGACGCCGACTCGGTGCACCTCATCTTCCAGACGCAGGACATCACCGACCGCAAGCGCGCCGAAGAACGACTCCTGCACGACGCCTTCCACGACGCGCTGACGGGACTGCCGAACCGCTCGCTCTTCATCGATCACCTCAGGCTCGCCATCGCGCGCCGGCAGCGCGACCTCGATCAGAATTTCGCCGTCATCTTCCTCGACCTCGACCGCTTCAAGGTCATCAACGACAGCCTCGGACACATGATCGGCGATCAGCTCCTCGTCGGCATCGCGCGACGCCTCGAAGTGTGCCTGCGTCCGGGCGACACGGTGGCGCGAGTCGGCGGCGACGAATTCACGATCCTGCTCGAAGGCGTCAAGGACGAGGCGGAGGCGATCACAGTCGCCGAGCGCATTCAGAAGGAATTGGCGCTGCCGTTCTACCTGAGCGGGCGCGAGGTGTTCACCGCGGCATCACTCGGCATCGCGCCGGGCTCGACCGACTACGCCTTGCCGGAAGAAGTTTTGCGCGATGCCGACACGGCGATGTATCGCGCCAAGTCTCTGGGCAAGGCGCGGCACGAGGTCTTCGACAAGGAGATGCACACCGTCGCGATGAACCTCTTGCAGATGGAGACGGACTTGCGCGGCGCGTGCGAGCGCGGCGAGTTCTTCGTCCAGTACCAGCCCATCGTCTCGCTCGACGACTTCGGCGTGCGCGGCTTCGAGGCGCTGGTGCGCTGGCGGCATCCGGAGCGCGGCGTCATCTCGCCGATGGACTTCATCCCCATCGCCGAGGAGTCGGGGCAGATCGTCGTCATCGGTCAGTTGGCGCTTCAAGAGGCGTGTGGGCAGATGCAGCGTTGGCAGGAGCGCTTTCCCTCAGACCCGCCGCTCTTCATCAGCGTCAACCTGTCGAGTCGCCAGTTCACGCAGCCCGGTCTCATCGGGCAGGTCAAAAACATCCTCGCCGAGACGGGACTCGACCCGAAGACCTTGAAGCTGGAGATTACGGAGTCGGTCGTGATGGAGAACATCGACACGGCGACCGAGATGTTGCAGCAGTTGCGGGGCTTGGGCGTGCAGCTCTCCATAGACGACTTCGGCACGGGCTACTCATCTCTGAGCTACCTGCACCGTTTCCCGATTGACACTTTGAAAGTTGATCGCTCATTCGTCATGAGCATGGCGGACAACAACGAGAATATTGAGATCGTCCGCACGATTCTGCTGCTCGCGCAGAATCTCGGCATGGATGTGGTCGCCGAGGGCGTCGAGACGCGCGAGCAGTTGGCGCTGCTGCGCAAGCTCGGCTGCGAGTACGGGCAGGGCTACCTGTTCTCAAGACCGGCGGACGTGGACGGCGCGGAGCAGATCATCGCCGAGACGCGCGCGTGCGAGGGACAGGCAAGGGAGCAAGTCGCGCCAGACAAGATGGCAGCAATCGCATGAATGAGGAGAAAGTGATGGAGCGAAGACAGGCAAACCGCGTGGAGGTTAACCTCGATGCCTACTGGGAAGGCTTGCTGGCGCAGTGCAGCGGTCTCGTCGTCGACTTAAGCGGGACGGGATGTTTCATCCTTACGTCCGACCGCGTCGTACCGAACGAACTTGTACGGCTCACGCTCAACCCGTCCTCGAGCGACTGCGTCCACGTCTGGGGTCAGGTCGTCTATCAGGTGTCGGAGATGGGCTTCGCGCTGCGCTTCCTGACGCGCGGCGAAGGCGAAGGCGAAAGCAACAGCGAACACGCCGCGCTGTGGCAGCTACTCGCGCAACTCGACGGCGCGCCGGAGGCGCAAGCTTGCGCCTAACCCACAAGGCGCACGCATCTGCCGCGCGCGAACAAAGGGAGTGTGATGAAATGTCTGTGCAACACGATGTGAAAGTTAGATCGTCAACTAACAGTGTGGGGGAAAAATGCAGTGTTTTACGACCGCAGAAAAGCTGAACGGGTGAAGGTTAACCTCGATGCGAGTTGGGAGGGGGCGTTCGCGCGGCATGACGGGTCAGTTGCCGACATAAGTTTGACGGGCTGCTTCATGCTGACCCCCGACTGCGTCAAGCCGAACGAGTTGGTGCGAATCGAGATTGAGTTGCCCACGGGCGAGCGCCTGTGCTTGTGGGGCGAGATCATCTACCAGATCAGCGAGATGGGCTTTGGCGTCCGTTTCACGCACGTCCAGGAGGGCGAGCAGAAGATGCTCGCAGGCATGATCAACAGCTTGCTTGCAAAGAAGCCTGTCGCCGTGCCGGTGCCCGCGCAAAGCGTGCCCGCCTCCGCCCGCCGCTAACATCTCCCCGCCTCGCACGCTCGCGGCATCAGTCCGAGCACACCCCGCACACCGAAAACCCCGTTGACGCCAAGCGCCGCGTCCGTTATATCTCTTGGCAGCAGAGAGAGTGAAGAACCGACTCCCGACGTTTCTTCCGGGTGAAGAGATCGTCCGAAGGAGTCTGCCATGCGCTACGTCGAGAACCCGCCGAACCCCTGGCTCACGAACCACGTCGAGTGGATCGGCGAGCCGCCCGAAGCCCGCACGGAAGTCTTCGAGGAAGAAGCCACACGCACGATCATCAACCGCAACGATAGCCCCGACGTGGGCTTCGACTTCTCGGTCAACGTCTATCGCGGCTGCACGCACGCCTGCACCTACTGCTTCTCGCGCCCCACGCACGAGTACCTCGGCTTCGGCGCGGGCACAGACTTCGAGCGCAAGATCGTCGTTAAGGTCAACGCGGCGAAGTTGCTGCGCGCTGAGATGCTGAAGCCTTCGTGGAAGGGCGATGAGTTAGTCTTCTCCTTCACCTCCGACCCTTATCTCCCGCTCGAAGCGCACTACAAGTTGACGCGCGCGTGTCTCGAAGTCTGCCTTGAGTTTCGCAACCCCGTCGGCATCGTTACCAAGTCGGCGCTCGTGCGCCGCGACGCTAGTCTGCTCGCCGCGCTCGCCCGCGAGGCGTCAGCCGCGGTCTTCTTCACCATCGGCTTCACGGACAACAAGACGGCGCGCGCCGTCGAGCCGCACGCGCCCTCGCCCGATTCGCGCTTCAAGGCGATGGAAGAACTCGCGCGCGCAGGCGTGCCTGTCGGCATCGGCATCGCCCCCGTCATTCCGGGCTTAAACGATCCGCACATCCCGCAACTCCTGAAGCGTGCGAGAGACTGCGGCGCGAGCTACGCCTTCATCAACCTGCTGAGGCTTCCCGGCAGTGTCGCCCCCTACTTCGAGCAGCGTCTGCGCGAGGAGTTACCAGATCGTGCGGATCGCATCATGAACCGCGTGCGCGAGGTGCGCGGCGGGCGTTTGAACGTCTCGGAGTTTGGCAAGCGCATGACGGGCGAGGGCGAGTATTGGAAAATGATCGAGCAATCTTTCCGCCTCCACTCGCGGCGGCTCGGCTTCAATCAACCCGAAGACTCCGCGCGCTTCGAGCCGCGCCGCACCTTCCGCCGACCCACGGCGCAAGCCGCACTCTTCGACTGAGGCGCACGAACAAAAGGAACGACCGCGCGCGCGCCGCTTTGTTGTTCCGCGTGTAGTTCGCGCTTTCGCGGTTAGAGAGTCGTCTTCAGGTCTTGATCTTCCAGCCGTAAAGAATTACAAATCAGATCACACTGAGTCAGTAGTCATCTCGAAGCGAGACGGAGGTGAGGCGATGGTCACTATCGGGGACGTGATACGCGACCGCGAGCCGTACTTCGTGCGCGACACGGCGACGGCGCTCGACGCCGCCGGGTACATGTCGGATCGCAACATCGGCGCGGTCTGCGTGCTCGACGCCGGTGGGCGTCTGCGCGGCATCTTCTCCGAGCGCGATCTGCTGCGGCGCATCGTGCTCGAGAAGACCGACCCGTCGGGCATCGCGATCAGCGACGTGATGAGCCGCATCGACGTGGTCATAGACTGCGGCGACACGCCGCACGAGGCGCTGGAGCGGATGGAGCGTTACGGCACGCGACACCTGCCCGTCGTGAAGGGCAACCGCTGGGTCGGGATGCTCTCGATCCGCGACATCATGCGCGTCGAACTCTCGGAGCAGGGCGACGAGCTGCGCCTCCTGCACGAGTACATCCAACACTGACGACGTGCGGGGAGCCTGGAATCATGACGAAGACAAGCGCGTCGCGCGTGCTGCTCGTCGCCCTGCTGTTCGCGCTCGCGTGCCGCGAAGCGCCGCGCCCCGTCGCGTCGCAGAACTCGACGGCGGGCGCAGACCAAAGCACGACAGGGAGCGCGTCGCCGGGCGCGACTCAAGGCACATCTCAAGGAGCGACACAGACGGGGACGAAGTTTCGCG
>JAVXVR010000555.1:0-6832 GCA_032230165.1 Acidobacteriota bacterium
CGCGTCACCTTTAAGTCCGACGCCGACGGGCGCAGCTACACCGTCTATCGCGACACAGGGAGCGGCTACTACATCTACGATCCGGGACTGAACGCGAAGATCGCCGAGCAGAAGACGAACGTGCTGCCGCTCTTGCGCCAACTCCTCGGCGTCGAGCCGGGCACGGATATGAAGGTGCTCTTCTCGTCCGCAATCGGTGTCCCTCAGGGGACGCTCACCGCCGACTTTCGGCGTCCCGCGCGAGAGCGCATGGCGTCCTTCAACCGCCTGCTCAAGGTCGAAGAGTACGTCGAAAGCTCGAACCGCCTGCTCAAAGTCGAGCGACTGATCGGCGAGCGCGTCGCAGAGGCGCGCGAGAGGATCGGTCGCGCCGAAGGGACGCTGGCGCGCTACGACGATCTCGTCGTCGAGCATAAAGCCTCTGCCGAGCGCGCCGCAGACTTAACCGCCGCGCTCGACGCCGCACGCAGCGAGGCGGAAGCGCGCGAGCGCGCCGTCAAACATTTAGATGAGGCGGAGCAGCGCGTCGTCGAAACGCGGGCGCGACGAGAGCGCGCAGGCGTAGAGCACGAGGCGGCTGAGAGGCGTCTGCGCGATCTGCAAGTGGAACTCAACGCCGCGCTCGCCGCGCGTGAGCGTCACCGTGCGACCGAGTCGGACTCGCGCGCGCATCTCTCGGCGCAAGCCGCTCTGCAAGAGCTTGAAAAGCAGCGCGGCGAGCGCGACATGGTGCGCGCCGAAGTCGAGCGCGTCGAGCGCATGATCTTGTCGGCAAAGTCTGACGAGCGTCGTCTCTCTGATGCGCTCGACGCGGCGAAGCGCGCGCGCGAGTCGCTCGCCGGACTTGAACGAGAGATCGCCGCGCAGGAAGAGCTTGAGCGCGAGCGCGACCGCACGCGCGAGCTGCGCGCGCACGCCCTTGCTGCACGCGAACAGCTCCGACGCCTCGACGCGGAACTCACAGACTTGCGCCGGCAGTACGAGCGCACGAAAGAGTCTCTGCGGCTCGCCGAGGGCGCGAACGACGCGCCGCAGCGGGTTGCGAGCTTGCAGAGCGAGCGCACGGAGGTTGAGACAAACTTGAGCAAAGCCGAGAGAGCGCGCGCCGAGCGAAAGCCACTGCTCAAGCAGCGCACCGATCTGGCGCGCGAGATCGAGCGGCTGCGCGCGGGCGTCGCCGCGCTCGAACGAAAGAGCGCGGAGTTGGAAACTCAGGCGCGCGACGCCGGTCGCCTCGCCGAGCTTCAAGCGAGCGAGCGTGAACTCTCGGAACAGGCGGCGCGACTACGCGCAGAGATCGAGCGCGACGAGCGGACGCGCGACGAAGTGAAAGGCGGCGTCTGCCCTATCCTGCGCGAGAAGTGTACGAGCTTCAGCGCGGGTCAAAGCTACGACGACTATTTCAAAGGACTGGTCGCCGCGAACCGCGCGCAGTTAAAGACCGTGCAAGCCGAGTCGGCGCGTTTAGAGCGCGAGGTCTCCGCCGCGCGCGAGGCGGGTGTCGCGCTCGTGCGTCTTGACCGCGAACGCTCGCAGCTCACGGACGACCGCGCACGCCTCCTTGAACGCGAGCGCGCGTTGGCACAGGTTGATGAGCGGCTCTCTTCCATCGAAGTTGACGACGAACGGCTCGAACAGTTGCGCGGTCGCTTGATCGGACTCGATGCGGAGTTGATCGCGGCGCGCGACGCCGAAAAGATGTTCGTCAAGCTGGAACAGTTTCGCGAACAGCTCTCGGAGATCGAAGACCGCGGCAAGCGCACGAAGGAGCAGCGCGCCGAGCAGGCTGCGCTCGCGGGCGGCATCGAAAACCTGGAGCGCGAGATCGCCGAGACAGAAGCGCGTCTGCGCGAGTTGAACGATCCGCGCGGTCGCGCGGCTCTCCTGCGCGAGGCGGCGGAGAGCGCGGCGGCGTTTGAGACGCAACTGGCGGACGCGCGCGGCGTGCTCAAGGAGTTGGAGCGCGAGCGCAAAACTTTCGCCTCGCGCCTCGCGCGCTTCGCGGACTTCGACGCGCGCTGGGCGACGACGATTGTTGAGAGAGATCGCACAGCCATGGCGCACGGCGAGCACCTTGAGACCAAGAGTCTCGCGGAGACGGTCGAGCCGCGCGAGAGCGAGGTGAAGCGCGCGGCGAAAGAGTCGGAGCGCGCGGCGAAGGAATCGAAGCAGGCGACCGAAGCGCACGCCGCGTCGGTCGCCGCTTACGACGCGGCGCGACACGTGTCGGAGCGCGAGGGGCTGACGCTCGCGCGCTCGCTCTTCGCCACCACAACGGCGCAGCTCGAAGCCGTGCGCACGAGCGCCGACAAGCTCGCGGCAGAGATCGCGCGGCTCGAAGAAGTGCGCGCGCAGTGGCGCGAGGAGTTGCGCGCGCAGGAGAAGCTGAAGCGTCTGGACGAGGCGACCGAGTTCATGCGCGAGACTTTGAAGAAGGCTGGACCCGAAGTGACGAAATCCTACGTCGCGCACATCTCGGTCGAGGCAAACCAGCTCTTCCGCGAGATCACGGGCGAGGCGGGGCGCACCCTGCGCTGGACGAGCGACTACGAGATCGTCGTCGAAGAGGGCGGCTACGAGCGTTCGTTCGTCAACCTTTCGGGCGGCGAGCAGATGGCTGCCGCGCTCGCCGTGCGCCTCGCTCTCTTAAAACAGCTCTCCGACATACGCCTCGCCTTCTTCGACGAGCCGACCGTCAACATGGACGCCGAGCGGCGCGAGAACCTCGCGCGCCAGATCGGGCAGGTGCGCCACTTCGATCAGCTCTTCGTCATCTCGCACGACGACACCTTCGAGGAGTCGGTCGATCACGTCCTCATGCTCGCGCGACGCGAGGAAGGCGCGGCGGCATGAAAGACAAGTTAGAAGGCGGAAGGATGAAGGATGAAGGATGAACTGAAGTCGGATTCCCGACCCCCGACCCCCGACCCCCGACACCCGAAGTCCGTGACGATCTATTGCGACGGCTCAAGCCTCGGCAATGGGCTCGGCGAGACGCGCGCGGCGTCGGTCGCGCTCATCAACTTCCGGGATCAGTGGCGCGCGT
Source organism: Acidobacteriota bacterium (assembly GCA_032230165.1). Lineage (GTDB taxonomy): Bacteria > Acidobacteriota > Blastocatellia > Pyrinomonadales > Pyrinomonadaceae > JAIVGV01. Next base: position 3,047 of record JAVXVR010000555.1, read on the forward strand.
TCGGCTGCTATCTGGGCAACGCGACGAACCAGCAGGCGGAGATCGCGGCGGCGGCGGTCGGGCTCGAAAACTTGCGCGAGCCGTGTCGCGTGAAGGTTTTGACGGATTCGCGCTACGTCGTCGAGACGATGGCGGGTCGCTTCCGACGCAAGTCGAACCACGAGTGGTGGGCGCGTCTCGACCGCGCGGCTGACTCGCATCAGATCGAATGGCAGTGGATCAAAGGTCACGCCGGGCACGGCGCGCAGGAGGCGGTTGACAAGGCGGCGCGCAAGATCGCCGCGCTCGGTCGCGCCGACGAAAGCCTCTTGCGCGAGGCGGCGGAGAGCGCGAGCGGCGGCGCTGAGACTTTTTGAAGCGGCGCGTGCGGGAAGTCGCATCAAAGTGGCGCGGTACGAAAGTTGGTGCGCGGGGCGTGTGTGGGTGTAATATTCGCCTCCTCGATAGAACTCTAAAACCCTGCCGTCCGAGTAATCCCATGTCCACTACTCACCCTATCGGCGCAAGACGGAGCACGTCGCGCGTGTTGGTCGCGCTCGTCGCCCTCCCGTGTCTCGTCGCGTGTGCGGTCGCGGCATCGGCGCAGACGCGCGGGTGGGTGTGGCAGAACCCTCTGCCGCAGGGCAACGCCATCAATGCGGTGCGCTTCGCGGCGGACAAGCGGCACGGGTGGGCGGTCGGCGGCGACGGCGTGATCCTGCGGTCTGATGACGGCGGCTTCGCGTGGGAGTCGCAAGCCTCGCCCGCGACGACGACGCTCTATGGTCTCTTCGTCAAGGATAAAAAGACGGCGGTCGCGGTCGGCGCGCGCGGCGTGATCGTCGCGACCGAGGACGGCGGCGAGCGTTGGTTGCTGCGTCAGACGAATGTCAAGGATCATCTGGCGTCGGTCGCGTTCGCCGGAGATGATCTCAAGAACGGGTGGGCGGTCGGCACATACGGCTGCATCGTCGCGACCGAGGACGGCGGTAAGAGTTGGCGCGCGCAGGCGTCTGGTGTGCGCGCGCACCTCTACTCGGTCTCGTTCGCGGATGAGAAGACGGGCGTCGTCGTCGGCGCGGGAGGCATGATCCTCGCCACTGCGGACGGCGGCGCGACGTGGAAGGCGGGCGCGCTCTCCGATGAGTTGAAGTTCCCTCTGACGAGCGTGGCGTTCGCGGGAAAAACGAAGCGCGCGGTCGTCGTCGGCTTCGGCGGTCTGATCCTGCGCACCGACGACGGCGGTGCGACGTGGGCGCGCGAGGAGATTTACCAGCAGAGCGATCTGTTGAGCGTCTTCTTCGCCGACGAGCAGATGGGCTGGGCAGCGGGCAAGGACGGCGTGATCTTAACGACCGCCAACGGCGGCGTGACGTGGCTGCCCATCGCCGTTAAGACCGCGCCGCGCTTAAAAACAATCCACTTCGCAGACGCGCAGACGGGCTGGGCGGCGGGCGCGGATGGTTTGATCCTGCGCACGGACGACGGCGGGCTCGACTGGCGACGCTTGAGCGAGGGCGGGCGCGAAGACCTCGCGGATATTTTCTTCCTCGACGGCTCGCGCGGCTGGGCTGTGGGCGCGCGCGGTCGCATACTCGCCACCACGTCGGGCGGCAAGCGTTGGACGCCGCAACTCTCTCTGACGAGCGCGAAGCTCGCGCGCGTCTTCTTCGTCGATAAGGATCACGGCTGGGCTGCGGGCGCGGCGGGCACGATCTTAAAGACTGAAAACGGCGGCGTCACGTGGGAGAAGTGCGAGACGAATTCGACGGTGGAGCTTTCCGGCATACACTTCGCAGACGAGAAGCACGGGCTCGCGGTCGGCGCGCACGGCACGATCATCGCGACGGACGACGGCGGCGAGACGTGGAAGCCGCGACGCTCCGACACCGTAACGTGGCTCGAAGAGGTGGCATACGCCGACGCGAAGACGGCGTTCGTCGTCGGCGCGGCAGGCACGATCTTAAAATCGGAGGATGGCGGCGAGACTTGGCGCTATATCGAGACGAGCACGAAGGAGTGGCTCTACTCCGTCGCGTTCGCTGGCGCGAAGCGCGGCTACATCGTCGGCGAGCGCGGTCTGATTTTGCGCACAGACGACGGCGGCGTGAAGTGGAAACAGTTGGAGACGAAGCTGCGGGTCAACCTCTTCGCCATCTCGCTCGCCTCTGCGGACGACGCGCTCGTCGTCGGCGATCAGGGGCGCGTTATCCTCACGCGCGACGGCGGCGAGACGTGGGCTGAGATGGCGACGGCGACGAGCGTGCCGCTCTACTCGGTCGCCTATCGCGGCGGCGCAATACTCAGGCGCACCGACGCGGTCTCGACCGTCTCGATCCCGCGCCCGCGGCTTCCGCCCGCCCTCGGCGGCGACAAGCCGAAACTCCAGACGGGAGAACTGCCCGGCTTAAACGACATCCCGCGCGCGCTGCCGCCGACCGACAAGAAGAAGCCACCGCCGGACTGAAACTCGCGGACACGCATCAACGCGGGCGAAGAGACAGGTTTATCCGCTCGCGCCGCAGCCCAACGCGCCTATGCTTCGATGCCAAAATAGTTGAGGACGAGATCGGTCGCGCCCGTGTTCGCGATCTCGTGTCGCTCGCCGGGCTCGACCGCGACACAGACACCCGCCTCAAGTCGCAACTCCTCACCGTCAACTTTCATCGCGCCTGTGCCCGACTCGACGAAGAAGACTTCGTGCATCCCCGTGTGCTCGTGCGCGCGCGCAACTTGACCGGGCGCGAGGCGCGCGCGAGAGAAGTTTGTCAGGCGCGGCACGTCGCCGCGACGCAGTAGTACACGTTTCTTGATCTCAAGGTTGTGTGAGACGCCCTCTTCGGGCACGTCCGCGAGCGAGACTCTTTTCATGCGTGCGTCGTTATTGGTCAATTCGCCCGCGCGGGCGAAATCTTTTCGGAGTCGGATCGGTCAGGCAACGCATCATAACCCGCGCGGGCGCGTCAGCGTGAGGCGCGCTGTGCGCGGACAGTGACTCGTTGGAATAAGCGGCGCGCTCTGTCATAATCGGCTGCCCCCTGAAATTACATTTCGAGAGAACGGATGAACTGCCCCGACTGCGGTCAAGAGAATCTGGACAAGGCGCGGTTCTGCGTGAACTGCGGCTTCCAGTTCCGCGCGTCGAAGAGCGTCGAGACCTCAAGACTTCCCGCGCCGCCCGCCGAGCCGGAGCGCGAACCCGAGCCAGACGCTGCGCCCGCTCTGCCCCCGCCCGACTTCGGGCAGATTTCCACCGCGCCGACGCGCGCCGAGACCAGTCGCCTCCACGAGCAAGCCGACACGCAGGAGTTTAAGCCGCGCGACTTCCTGCTGTTGATCGTGGACGACACGCCGGACACGCTCGTCATCACGAGCCTACACTTGCAGCAGGAGGGCTTCCGCGTCATCACGGCGTCGAACGGCGAGGAGGCTCTGAAGGTCGCGGAGATCAGCGCGCCCGATCTGATCCTGATGGACATAGGGATGCCCGGTCTCGACGGGCTGGGCGCGACGCGACGCCTGCGCGAGCACCCGACGCTGCGCCTCATCCCCGTCATCGCGCTGACAGCCTTCTCGACCGACGGCTTCCGCCGCGCTGCCTACGACGCAGGCATTGACGGCTACCTGACCAAGCCCGCAGACTTCGACCGCTTGAACGATCTGATCCGCCGACTTCTACCCGTGCGCCGCACCGTGCCGGACGCAGACACAGGCGACTCGGACGAATCGAGTGAATCGAACGAGTAAGTCGAAGCGACGATGATCACAAACGCAGGGGGGGCGGGGGGATACAAATCCCGCGCCCCC
>JAVXVR010000054.1:0-8176 GCA_032230165.1 Acidobacteriota bacterium
AGGCGGAGGGGCTCGCGGAGTTTTGCGACGTGTTCTGTGAGGAGCGCGTCTTCACCTTGGAAGAGTCGCGGCGGAATCTCGCGGCGGCGCGCTCGCACGGCTTGGGCTTGCGCCTGCACGCCGATCAACTCTCGCTCTCAGGCGGCGCACGTCTCGCGGCGGAACTCCGTGCCGCGACCGCCGATCATCTCGAACACACGGACACGGCTGGCATCAATGCGCTCAAGTCGGCGGGCGTGCAGCCGGTGCTTCTGCCCGGCTCGGTCTACGCGCTCGGCTCGACGAAGTATCCGGCGGCGCGTGAGATGATTGACGCGGGACTCTCCGTCGTCCTCGCCACAGACTTCAACCCCGGCTCGTCGCCCACGCCCTCGATGACGATGATCCTGTCGCTCGCCGCGACGCACATGAGGATGACGCCCGCCGAATCAATTACTGCCGCGACCGTCAACGCGGCGTACAGCCTGGGACGCGGCGAGCGAGTAGGCTCGCTCGAAGCGGGGAAGCGCGCCGATTTCGTCATCCACGACTGCGCGGACTACCGCGAGCTGGCTTACTTCTTCGGCGTCGAGCACGCGCGCGAGGTCTTCGTCGGGGGGCGGCTCGTCTTCGCACGCGCCGGTTCAAGTGAAGCCACAAGATAATGTGTGAAAATATCTCTTGACGCACAATTTGTCGTCAATTAAAATTCATGGCAACACTGGAAAGGAGGTGATCCAAAAGCGTATGAGTTTTTATCACAGTGAGGTGGCTGTAGCCTGACAAGCCTCGAACGGTGCTTCGCCAAGGGCTTTGAATGACACCTATTCGAGGCGGCGACCCACAAGCAATAATGTGAACGGTCGGAAGGCTAGATTCCACAGTTCACCGGAAAGCCCGCGCGGGATGAGCATCCCGCGCGGGCTTTCTCCTTTTTCTCCGGCGACGTGCGCACATCTGATAGCATCGAATGTTGCGTATCTCAGGCATCACACAATCCGTGGAGTCGTCAACATGAATAGACGGTTTTTCTTAAAATCCGGGATGGTGCTGGGCGCGCTCGCCGTCCTGCCAAACTCCGCGCACGCTTTCTCGCCGGTCGATCCGTCGAGACGGAAGAAAACTGATCCGCCGCTCGCGAAAATCAACAGGTCGGACGAAGAGTGGAAGCGTATTCTGACGCCGGAGCAATACCGCGTGACGCGGCGGGCGGGGACGGAAGCGCCGTTCTCGAGCCCGCTTAACGACGAGCACGGGCGAGGCATCTTCGAGTGCGTCGGCTGCGAGCTGCCGCTCTTCGACTCGCGGACGAAATTCAATTCGCACACGGGCTGGCCCAGTTTCTATGCCCCCATCTCGAAGCGCAACGTGCGGGAGAGGACGGACGACAGCCTTGGCGAGCGCCGCACCGAAGTCCTGTGCGCGCGCTGTGATGCGCACCTCGGTCACGTCTTCGATGATGGACCCGCGCCCACGGGCTTGCGCTACTGCATGAACGGCGTCGCGCTAAAATTCGTCAAAAAGTAACGACGAGCCACTGGCGCGATTGACGCCGGTCGCCGAAAAAGCCCGCGTGAGAGTTTCAACTCACGCGGGCTTTCTTTTCTATTCACACGTCAACTCGTCTGCGAAGGCGCGGGCGTGGAGCCATCTAGTGCATCAACTCGGATTTCAGTACGACTTCAACCAGGTTCGTCGCGGGGGTGCTTGAAACGGAATGGCTCTGGGGCGCGGCGTGAGGTCTCTGCGTGCTGGCTGTGAGAGCCGCCGCCAGCAGCCTGACCGCTTCCTCCAGAAGGCGCTGATGCTCGGCTCCGTATTCGTTGAGTGTCGCCGAGTAGAGCGTCACGACTCCGTGCAACTCGTTTTCGTGAATGACGGGACAGGCTGCGAGCGTGCGAAAGTCGGCGCAGTGGGCAGAGAGCGCGGGCGGGAGATCGAGCTTGGGGTCTGCGTTGTAGAAGGGCTGACGGTTGACGAGCACCCAGCCGGTGACGCCTTCGCCGGGTACGACGTGGCGACCAGCCAGCAAGTCGGCGTGAAGCCCTGCGGCGTGCGCCGCGACGCTCTCAGTCGTGTGTGGCGGCGCGAGGGTGAGCACGCACGAATCGTAAGGCACGATGGCTTTCAGGCTCTCGGTGAACGCGCGTGCGAGGCGGTCGAGATCGCGCGGCTCGCTGATACGGCTGGCGAGATCGGAGAGCGCGGCGCGCTGCTCGCCCGTGAGAGTTGACTCAACGCTTCGTCGCGGCGCGACTGTTTCTGCCAGCCCCGCCGCCGGTGCAACGGCGCGCGCGGCTTCCGAGAGTTGTTCGACCGGCTTGATGCCGTAGTCAGGCGGGGGCGCGTTGCGCATCGCGAGAATCTCCGCCTCGAACTCCGGCAGGTGCGTGATGAACGTGCCGACGACGCGCGGATCGTACTGCGCGCCGACGCCGTCCATCAGCAGCTTGATCGCGTCTTCGCGCGTCATGCCTTTGCGATACTGTCGGTCTTCGCGCACGGCGTCGAAGCAATCAACGACCGTAAGGATGCGCGCCGTGAGCGGGATGGTGTCGCCAGCCAAGCCGTCCGGGTAGCCTTTACCGTCCCAGCGCTCGTGATGGTGTCTGACGACGGGCACGATCGGGTAGGGGAAGTCCACGCGACCGAGAATCTGCGCGCCCACCACCGTATGAATCTTCATCTTCTCAAACTCTTCGGCGGTGAGCTTACCCGGCTTGTTCAAGATGTAGTCGGGCACAGCAATCTTGCCGATGTCGTGCAGGAGCGCGCCCGCCTTCAAGGCTTCGACCTCCGCTTCCGTGCAGCCCAGAATCCTTGCCACGCCCGCCGCATAAACTTGCACGCGCAGGACGTGATCGTGCGTCACTTCATCTTTGGCGTTGATGGCGACGGCGAGCGCTTCGATCGTCTCGCGGTGCGCCTTGTCCATCATGCCGATCCGTTCCTGCTGCGCCCGCTCGATGTCATCGAGGCGCTCCTGCACGCTCATGCGATACTGGCGGTGTCCGAGGTAGAGCCCGATGAGGATCGGCGCGCCGATGACGAGCACGACCAGCCCGTTGTATTGCAGCGTGATGTAGAGCACGCTCGCCACGGCGCTCGCCAGCAGGAAGTTCGGCGCAGCCCACAGGAAATTATGCTTCCACTGGCGCAGCGCGCTCTCTCCCCGGCGCAGCGCGAAGAAGACTGAGACGAGTCCCGTGTTGACGACGATCTGCACGAGGTTCGCGACGAGCAGCGCGACGGCGACGGCGGGGAAACTGTGATGGCTGCCGTTTGCCACTTCACCGAAGACGTAGCGCAGCACCGCGCCGAGCGTTAAAGAACTCGTCGCGCTCACGACCCCCATCATGGCAAAGGAGAAGATGTTGCTCGTCAGGCGGCGCACTGCGCGGCGCGACGAGATGAAGCCTTCTAACCCGGCGATGAAGATCGCCGGGGCGACGCCGTACCAGCACGCGACCAGCAGTGTGATCGAGTCGGAGGGCGTGAAGATCACTTTTTCCTTCGTGAGCTTCAGCCCCGAAGGGACTGGAAAGATATTCGGGAACAGGCTGGCGCTCACGATGAGCGGGACGAGCCCCAGAAAGATCAACTGATCGCGCAGCGTGTAATCGCGCGACACGGAGAAGAGGGCGGCGAGCCACAGCGAGAGTCCCACCACCGTCACTACCGCCAGGAAGGCGCGGCGTCCCGTCTGCTTCGTCTGATGCTCCATGCTCGGTTGCGTCTTCGCGGGGAGAGCGGGGCGGGAGCGGCGTGCGCCCCCGCCCTTATCGGATCAAAGTTAGCGGTGGGGGAAGAGGGGGCTGGTGCTGGAGAGTCGGGTCACGCCGGAGGGCATGGCTGCCTCGCCTTGAATCATCACTTGCTCTTCGCTGGAGCTGATCGAGGTTGGGTCAATGATGTTCGATCCCCAAGCCGTCTGGCTGGCGAAACTACAGCCGTAAGCGCCGCCCGTGGTCAGCGTGCCGTCCGCGTAAGTGTATGAACTTGCGATCATGATGCCGCTGGCGATCATGATGCCGCTGGCGATCATAATCCCACTCGCGATCATGATGCCGTTCGAGAAAACGTAGTAGCCGCCCGGCAGCAGGTAGCCGTCGGCGATGGCGAAGCCGTCTTTGATGATCTGACCATCTGACAGACGGAAGCCGCCCGTCAGTTGCAGTCGATCCGTGAACGCCACGCCCTCGACCCAGACGACGCCGTTATTGAGCGGGACGCTCTCGCCGCCGATTGCTGCGGTCACGCCGGGGATGGTCGGGTAGGTGACGTTCTTGGTGATAATCAGGTTGTCGCCGACGACCGCGCGGTTCGCGTCCTTGCGGATCGCTTTTGCCACCTGCTTGGCGGCGTTTGCGTTCAACTCGCCCGCGCCCTCCGTGATGAGCCGTTCGATGGGCGACATCTGTCCCGTCAAGACCATCAACTCGTAGATGGGCAGACGCTGGGCGGTGCGCATCAGCACGGCTTTCACGATCTGCGGCGTGAGCGACGGGTTGGCTTCGAGCATGAGCGCGACCGTGCCGCTGACGGCGGGCGCGGCGAAAGATGTGCCGCTCAAGATTTGGTACGCGCCATCGGCTCTGGGCGTCGGATCGTTGATGAGACCGAGCGAGCCGACGAGTCCGCCGATCAAGCCGCCGCCGGAAGAGCCGGAGGGCGGAGCGGCGGAAGTCTCAGCCGCGCCAGTGCGGTTGCCGGGTGCGACGAGATCGGGCTTGACGATGCCGTCAACAAGTGTCGGACCACGCGACGAGTAGGTCGCCACCACGTCGTCCGAACGCTGGTTAGTCTGCTGCGTGTTGGTCGCACCGACCGTAATCACTCTGGGCGAGTTCGCCGGAGAGAGGATGCCGCCGTAGATCGTCGTGCCGCTCGAGTCCTTGCCCCAGTTGCCCGCCGCCGCAACGACGACGATGCCGGCGTCCACGGCGCGCCCGACAGCCTGACAGAGCGGGTCGGTCTTGTAGCTCTGCGAGATCGGCGTGCCGAGCGAGAGGTTGATGACGCGGATGTTATACGTGCTCTTGTTCTGTATGACCCAGTTAATCCCGGCGATGACGTTTGAGACCGTGCCGACACCATGACCGTTGAGGACACGCACGCTGACGAGATTCGCGCCCGTGGCGACGCCGCCGTAGGTCGGCGAGCCGGCGTGCTGAGCCGCGTTGTCTTCGCTCGACTGTCCCGTCCCGCCGGCGATGCCTGCGGTGTGTGTGCCGTGCCCGTAGGTGTCAACCGTGCTGCCTTCGCCCGTGAAGTCAACAGCCTTCTGGATGCGGTTGTAGGTCGAGATCGCCCGCGTCAGACAGAGCACGCCGCACTGCCACTGGTAGCCGACGAACTCCGCGTTGTCCATCGGGCTGATGCCGGAGTCTAGGACGGCGATGCCGACGCCGTTGCCCGCGCCGCCGTTCGCCATACCGTCGTTGCCTGTCGGCAAAACCTGATTCGAGCCCGTCGTTACTTCGACGTGGCTCGTGTTGTCGAGCGTCGAGAGCGAACGCACCTCCGCGTCTTCCGAGACCCAGGAGACTGCGCCGCTCGCCGCCAACTCTTCAAGCTTTTCCACCGGCACGTCCGCGACCAACGCGCCGAGCGCGTCCAACTGCCGACTCACGTGCGCGCCAGCGCCCTGCAACGTCGCGCGCGCCGCGTCCGCCGCCGAGGCGTCCGACAGACTCACGATGACGTGCGCACGCGCGTCGCTGCCAGTTCGCGACTCGCGGACGCGGGCGCGCAGTGCATCCGTCATCTTGAAGTGCGATTTGTTGATGCCGGGTTTCGCGCGTGCATCGGGTGCGAGCGTCCCCGCGAAGGGCGCGAGAAGCGAGCAAATCAATAACAGGGCTATGGGGGAAGTCCGGCGCATCAATAGATACTCCTCAAATTAAATCGAGACTGTAATATCTCGCCGAAGAACGCGAAGGGTCGGCACGGAAGGTTAAACAAATGTCGTGCCGCATGTCCTTGTACACGCAAAGCTTGCTGGAGGCGCAAAACTTCAAAACGCTCGACGCGCACACGCCTCCATTTGACCGAGCTCTGTCAGGCTGACCGTTCAGATAGACGAGTGGCAGTCAGGTTCTCCCAGACGGCTCACAGCAAAGCCCACGCGAGCATTCCACTCGCGCGGGCTTTCTTGAGCCACGAAATTTGAGCTGGAGGTTTAACGCGGCGGTGGAGTCACCGACGGTCGCGCAGGGGTCGTCTGCTCGGAGGGCGCGAGTCGCGATGGGTCGGGCGCTTCGGGCGACGAGTGTGTGTGGACGATCTTCCACCCCTGGTTGATGAGGCGGAAGACGACCGTCAAACGTCCCGCCGCAGCTTCGGGCGTGCCCCGAAACTCCTGCGACTGATGCCAGAGGCACGTGACGATTGCGCCCGACGCGCCGAGCATCTGAACCTTCACGTCGCGCGCCTCGATCTTCACGTTCTTCGCTTCCGGGTACGAGCTGGCGCGGTTCGAGCGCACCTGCGCCCAGCCGCGCGTGACCGTGCCATTGTTGTTAAAGACCGTGAGCTGCGGCGAGTTCCAGTAGAGCGCCATCACAGCGTCCACGTCCGACCGCTCGATGTTCTTAACGAGCGTGTCGAAGACGGCGCGCACGGCGGTCGCGCCCGGCTCGGCGGCGCGCGTCTGCCCCGTGGTTGCGGTCGTCGCTCCCGTGCGGCGCGAGCGCGTGCGCGGCGCGGACTCATTCGTCGCGGGCGTCTGCTCCTGCGTTACCGTCGCCGGTGTGCTCGTGGGCGTCGGCAGCGTGCGCGGCGTCGCGCGAGGGATCGGGCGACGAGCAGGCGCGGTGTTCGTGTTCTGTGCCTCAGCCGAAACACCAAGCGCGAGCGAGAAGAAGAGTGCGGTGAAGAACCTTTTGTTCATGACAACTACCTCACACGAATGATGCGTGCGACGCGACTCGAAGCGACGAGCGCGCCCATTGAAAATACTAAATGAGTCGCACGGCGTCGCGCAGGCGCGTGACTGAGCGCGACTGACCGATGGCGTCGAAGACCTCGAACATCGAAGGACCCACAGCCTGACCCGTCAGAGCGGTGCGCGAGGCGTTGATGAGGAGTCCGGCTTTAACGCCTGCCTCATCGGCGAGCGCGCGCAACGCGGCTTCGCTCGTCGCGGCGTCGAACGTCTCTAATTTTTCCAGACGCTCGGCGAGCGCGGGCAGAAGCTCTCTCAAGCGCGGCTCTTTCTTCAAGTTCTTCTCGACTGCCGCGGGGTCTGCCTCGAAGTCGTCGGCAAAGTAGGCGCGCCCCTGACCGGAAAAATCCTTGAGCGTGTGGAAGCGCTGGCGGATGAGATCAATCGTCTTACTGAACCGCTCGTGCTCCGTCGTCTCATACTCCGCGCGCCACAGTCCCGCCCGTTCAAACTCGGCGCGTACCATCGGCAGCAGTTCTTCGAGCGGCAGCGTGCGGATGTACTCGGCGTTCATCCAGAGCGCTTTTTGATCCGTCCACTGTCGCGGGTCTGCGTCCGAGAAGTTGAAGACGGCGGGCGAGCGGTGGATGCCCGCGAGCGTGAACTTCTCGGTCAACTCCGCGAGCGACATGATCTCGCGCTCTTCTGCTTCGGGCGACCATCCCAGGAGCGCGAGGAAGTTGCGGAAGGCTGCGGGGATGAAGCCGCGATCCCGGTACGTCGTCAGAGAGACGACCTCGCCGTGCTTGCGCTTCGAGAGTTTCGCCTTGTTGGGCGCGAGGATGAGCGGGAGGTGCGCGAAGCGGGGCGCGGTCGCACCTAGTGCCTCGTAGATGAGAATCTGCTTGTGTGTGTTCGTCAGGTGATCCTGCCCGCGTATGACGTCTGTGATCCGCATCTCGATGTCGTCGCACACGACCGAGAGGTTGTAGAGCGGGTGAGAGTCGGAGCGCAAAAGCACCAAGTCTTCAATCTCCGAATAGTCGCGCTCTTGCAGACCATACACCGCGTCCTCAAAACTCGAACGTCCCTCGCGCGCGATCTTCAGACGCACCGCGAAGGGCTCACCATCGGACGCGCGATGGTTCGACTCTTCGAGCGACAATTCGCGGAAAGGGTTGCTGCGCTGATCCGTCCCCTCGTTTGAGGCGTGACGCGCGCGCTCGGCGATGTCTTGCTTGACGTTCGCGTCGGCGCGCTGCTCCTTCGGCGTAAAATCGCGATAGGCTTTGCCCGCCTCGACGAGCCTGA
>JAVXVR010000104.1:0-2701 GCA_032230165.1 Acidobacteriota bacterium
AGGTGAACTGACCGTTCGTGATGAGCGGCGCGCAGCCGGTCGTCCCCGGCACGCAGAGCGTCCCGTCGGCGAGCACGCTCGGACGATCCGTCTGGTTCGACTGATCGTTGTTCGTGTCCACGCCCGACAGGATGTTGAAGGGTCGCCCCGATGAGATTTCAAAGATCGGCGCGACGACGAAGTCCGCGAAGAGGCGGCGCGCGCCCTCGCCGCTGCGCCAGGCGTCGGGCGAGGTCAGCACGCCGCTAAAGACAAAGCGGTGGCGCTGATCGAAGAGCGAGTCGGCGCGCTCGGCGCGGAAGTTGCGGTTGTCCTGCGGCAAGAGCAAGGTCTGCAAGTCCGACGAGTCGTCTATCGCGTGCGACCAGGTGTAGGAGGCGAGGAACTGGTAGCTGTGCGAGAAGCGTTTGCGCAGCTCGAAGTTTCCGGCGTGATAGATCGAGTTGCCGTCCGAGACCTGCGCGTTGATCGAGCCGAAGGGCGAGATCGTGCCGGGCGTGCGCAGCGTGCCGACGAGTTGCGAGTTTAAGACGGCGGGCGACACTAACCCGCCTGACGACGCCTGCGCGAGGAAGTAGTTCGGCGCGTTCGGGCGGAAGAAGTTCGCAATCGCCGGGGAGATGACGCGCCCGCGCGGACCCTGCACGATCATGCCCGGTATGATGACGGCGAACGTCTCGCCCGTGAGCGGGTTCGAGAAGGTCGAGCCCGCCGGAAGGTTCGTCGGGAAGAAGCAGGTCGGGCCCGGACAGGTGCCGCTCACGAGAAGCGCCTCGGTCGTACCCGTGGGCGCGCGGTTGGCGTAGCGCGCGAAGTTCTGAATCTGCAACTCCGTGCGCGGCGCGTTGATGTCGAGCGGGTGCGGCAGGTGGTGCGCGCCGACGTAGAGGTAGCTTGCCGAGATCGACATGTCTTTGGTCAACTGCCGCTCGAGCGTCACGTTGCCCTGCGTCGCCGAGGCGTACTGAAAATCTTTCGCGACGGGGAGCGTAAACGGCAGCACGGGTCCGAAACCGGGGAAGGTCTGATCGTCGAAGCGCTGGCGACCGAGCTGGTAGTTTGCCGAGCGCGCCACGCCCGGCGTGCAGGAGACGCCGGGGACGAGCGTGCCCGTGCAGGGGATGATCGTGCCCTGGAAGATTTGCGTCGCGTTGAGGAGCGAGCGCGGGTCGGGGCTCCCCGAAATGAAGACGCCCTGCTGCTGCTGCGCGGCGTCGGCGATGTCGGAGTTGAAGCCGACGGCTAAGAGCGGGTGATCGTAGAAGAGACCGAAGGAGGCGCGCACGACGGTCTTCGCGTCGCCCGCGATGTCCCACGCGAAGCCGGCGCGCGGAGCCCAGTTGTTCTTGTCGCGCGGGAAGCCTTGTTGGACGCCGACGGCGTTCTGCGCCGCGAGAATGTCCGCCGCCGAGAGTTGAATGCCGGAGAGCGGATCGTTGAAGCCGACGGGCGCGATCTGATCGGTCAGCTCCACGTCGTAGCGCACGCCGTAGTTGAGGGTCAGGTTCGGGCGAACCTTCCAGGAGTCCTGCGCGAACCACGCGAGCGGCTTATTCTTGAGCGCGCTAAACGGATTGCCGAAGCCCTGTATGAAGTTAGAAGGGAAGCCCAAGCCGTACTGCTGCACGGGCGTAAAATCCGGCGGCGCGTTCGTGCCGACCGTGGGGAACGCGGCGAGCGTCGTGGCGGTCAGTCCGCCGAAGTTGTAGAGACCCGCGAAGTTCAGCTCGAAGATCGCCGCGACGCTGACGAAGTTCGCGTCGCCGCCGAACTTAAAGGTGTGGTTGCCCGCCACCCAGTTGATGTTGTCTGTGTACTGGTAGCGGTTCTCCGTGCGGATGACGGGCGAGAACAGCTCTCTACCGAAGAACGCCGTGCCAGGAATGTTCACCGCCACGGCGTCGCCGTTCTCCGACTTGAAGGTCGCGCGCCGCTGCCCAAACTGGAAGCGCCCTTCATTCACGACGGAGTTCGAGAGCGTCGAGGTGAGCGATGTGACGAACGCGGCGTCGCGCAGGGTCTGTATGCCGAGACGCGAGAAGTCGTTCTGTCCGAGCGACTGGTTCTGCGACTCGACCTGAATGCCTGAGATGTCCGAGGGGTTGTAGCCGAAGCGCATCGTCAACTGGTGCTTGTCCGTGATCTTGTGATCGAGTCGCGCGGAAGAGAAGGTCGTGGATTCGGAGATCGGAAAGACGCGGGGGATGTTCAGGAGCGGGCGGAAGGCGATGGGCTGACCTGCCGCGTTGAGCGTCTGCGGCACGGGCGCGCCCGACAAAAAGAAGCGCGAGCCGATGACCGTGCCAGCCGGGATCGCGCCGCCCGGACTAATGAGCGGGTTCGTGCCTGTCAGCGCGGTGTTGCTGCCGCTCGACGCGAGCGCGGCATACTGAATCGCCGCCGTGGCGAGCGCCTGCCCCTGCGCGACGTTGGCGGGCGTGCCCGTGCCGATGAGTGTGGCGGCGGTTGAGAGCAGCCCGCTCACGTAAGACGATTGTCCCGAAGTGATGTTGCCGAAGGTCTGTGTGAAGGGCAGGAACGGTGCGCCGATAGTCACGCTGCTACCGAGCCCCGAACGCACGTTGCTCGTGAAGAAGCCCGACTCATGTCGCTTGCGCTGCTCGAAGGCGAGGAAGAAGAAGGTGCGATCTCTATCGAAGGGGCCACCCAGAGTCGCGCCGTACTGCGCGCGCGAGAAGGG